>CAVFWT010000001.1:0-26971 GCA_963626305.1 bacterium
GCTTCTTTCCGCACACACAAACCGGAAATTCCGGCGGACAAGTGCACGGGTTCAGGCGTTGTGCAAAAGACTCTTTGACAATTCGATCTTCCAGAGAATGGAAGGTGATAATCGCCAATCTTCCTTGCGGTGCCAAAAGATCTGGTAGCCGGTCTACGGCTTTCTTAAGATGATCGAGTTCACCGTTTACTTCAATTCGAATCGCCTGGAACGTGCGCTTTGCTGGATGCGGTCCGTTTCTCCGAGCAGATGCCGGAATGGCCGCCTTGATAACATCAACCAGCTGACCCGTTGTCTCAATCGGAGACTCTTCTCTGCAGCGCACAATGAACTGTGCAATTCGTGACGCCCAGCGTTCTTCTCCATACTCTTTAATAATTCGTTTGAGTTCACGTTCACTATATTCATTCACTACGTTGTACGCAGTGAAACTGTCTTCCTCATTCATTCGCATGTCCATCGGCGCATCATGCATATAGGAAAATCCTCGTTCCGCTGTGTCCAACTGAAAGGAAGATACCCCCAAATCCAGAAGGATTCCATCAACAGGACGACCTGCTGCCGCCAGAATTGCATCAATATCGGAATAGTTCGAGTGAAGGAATATTTTTTTGCAAGGATACTCTGCCAAGCGGCTTTGCGATGCCTCAAGTGCTGCGGTATCGCGGTCCACTGCCAGAAGCGTTCCTTCTGCGGACAAGCGTTCGCAAATTCCGGAGGAATGGCCACCCCCTCCAGTCGTTCCATCAATGTAGAAACCATCTGGACGAACATTCAGGGAATCCATCACCTCTTGGTATAGTACCGGTACGTGTCTGAATGCCATTTCCACCTCTATATATCGTATTCTTCCAACTTCGCAATGAATTCCTCATCATCGAACATATTCTCGTTCTCGGAATCGTTATAGACTTCCTTGCTCCAGACTTCGATTTTGTCCATGGCACCCATAGTAATCAAATCTTTGGAAATCTTCGCATAATTCTTCAGATTCTGAGGAATGAGAATACGTCCTTGCGAATCAAGCTGACATTCACTCGCATTCGAGAAGAACTCACGGATGAACTTACGCATATCACGATCCGTCTGGCGAAGCTTCTTCATCTTGCCAACCAGTTCATCCCAATCTTCCATCGTATAGATATAAAGGCAGGTATCAAAACCACGGGACAGCATGCATTTGCCCCCGAGCTGGTTCCGATATTTCGACGGAACGATCATGCGATTCTTACCGTCGATTGAGTTCTCGTATGTTCCTGTAAACATAGCCCGCCTTCCGAAAATATCTAGTATCGCTTCTGCGAACACCAATGTGCTGTACGCTAATTTTTTGTACAGCAATAGATGATAATTTTACAGTCACCATTTTAAACCACTTCCCTCCACTTTTCAACATAATTCTCCAAAATTTAGGTATTTTACACCCCTTTCGAACTCACCGTGCGTGAAACGACTTTCAAACGGCACCAAATGCAATTACGTCTTTTCGCTTCGAGAATTTTCTATAAAAAAATAAGCAGAACGGATACATCCGTTCTGCTTATCGTTATTCTACATCGTCCGATTCTCCGAAGGAAAAGTGTCAATCCTTACCGATGTTTCAAGCCAAAGACTGCATGTATATTGTCTTCGCCATCCACTTTCGTCTTGAAGTAGACAACCTTATCGGCTCGAGGATCCATCTTCCCGGGTTCCTCCATACCACTGCGATATATTTTAATTTCTTTTCCAAGCGGTGCTTCATGGACAAATCTCATATTCATCGACGTGAGAGCATATTCCCCCAGTTCCGGCATGCAGTCCGCCAAGCAATTGTAATACCGTGCGTTGTTCATATGTCCATTGATATCGGTTAGGGAGAACGAAACCGGCACCACGCCCGCTTCGGTCAGTTCCATGTCCTTTGGAATTCGGAAGCGAGTTGGAATTTGGAGCTCCGGTTCCTCATCCATCGGATAAGAAGATATATCATATTCACCTTGCTTTACCAATTTCTTAGTATCCACATTGACAAGCGCCCAGTTGCTGGATGCCCTCGCAACGGACTCTCCATCGACAAAAAGTTCATACATTCGAGGAAAATTGGCAGCCTTCGCCGGTATAATCCATGTGTCACAATCCACTGTCGCGAACTTATATATCGGACGATAGATTTCCACGCTCATTCGGCTAACGATGAACGCTTTGCGATCTTCTCGGTAAATATCCGCATAATCTTTGTCCGTATCGCGAATTTGATGCTCCGCTGTCTCCTGCAAATATTGGATGAGGGGTGTCGGCATAAATGCCTCATACGGATCAAGATCGTGTGAATGTGTTTCATAAGTTCTCGTATATTTCATTCTGTCTCCTCTTATCAATGTCTCTTTGTAACGCAAACATTCATATCAATTCTTCTGGCTGACATTTTGTCACACAAGATGATGTTTCAGCAGTATCATTGGCAAAATTATCTATAGCTGTATTATTTGTCCGGTCAGGCTCGCTGCCGATCCCGATGCAAGGAACTGTGCAACGGAAGCGATATCCTTGCCCGATGCATCTGGATTGTCTGCATAGATTCCGTTGATCCGGATATCTTTCTCCTTCAGCATATCGCTTGCTGCCTCAATCAGGCCTTCCAAACTATGCTGCAAGACATGAAGTGCCATACGCACACATTCCTTATTTGCAATAGTTGTACTTAACTGAATTTCCGACGGCATTAGCAAGATGATACTTGCACCACGATTCATCATCGGAAGTATCCGTTCAATGATTGCGCTGATTTTGTTTTCATTCATTTGGAGAATTGCTCTCGCTTGGCTCCAAACATTGTTGATTTCTTGTTTTGTGGACGAGTCATCTTCCTCCGAAGCTGCTGCGCCACAGTAGCCGGAACCTTCCGATTCAAAGCACACGTTACAAACAAAGACATCCAACTGCGACTGAAAAAATTCTTTTACCACATCGGTCGAAAGATTGAGGGATTCTTCATTCCTGAGATTGCATTTGATGTTGAGTGCACCAGAACGGCGAACCAGTTCCAAGCTCTGATGAGCCTTCGCGTGATACAAGAACGCCACGGTCGCCCCTCTTCCTGCAAAGGTTTCCACTAAATCCTCGCCAGCATTCTCAAGGCCTTCCGCGATTAAGACATGTTTTCCGTTCTTAACTCCGTCCTTTAGAAGCATTCTTTCGTCCTCCTTTTCGGCCCCAGGTATGGCTCATTACTTCATTTACATTATACACCGTTACGAATGCTTCTGGGTCGACTTCATCAATTAAGTTAAGGAGTGCAATGTACTCCTGACGAGTAACGATAATATTGATTTCGCGGTAATGGCGTTCGTCATAAGCACCGATGGCCTCGTAGAACGTTGCACCACTGTGCATCACGTTGATAACGTAATCGCGAATTTCATCCACTTTCTTCGATACTACGCACACCTTCTTCTTTACGCTCATGCCAAACAGGAAGTGATCGAGCACAACGCCCTGAAGGTATGTTCCGAGAATACTCAGAAGACCCGTCTTAATATCGTAGATAAAAATAGACGGAATTGCCACTGCCATGCCGCACAAAGACATTGCGGTTCCCATTTCTGTGTGAAAATATTTGTTCATAATTTTCGTAATGACATCGAGACCGCCCGAAGATGCATTACGTAGGAAGAGCATCGCTGCTCCCAAGCAGTACAGAAACAAATATCCCAACATATCCAGGAAGGAATCCTGCATCAGCGACTGCATGTTCGGCAAAAGCACTTCATAAATTCGAACAATAACCGAAACCAGGATGGACGGATATAGTGTTCGGTACGTAAATTCTTTTCCCACAAAAACAGCAGAGAGTATCAAACAGATTCCGTTCAGAATCATGAAGAGAGTACCCATTGTTACCGGCAGGAATTTGGCAAGAAGCACCGCTAGACCGGACATACTACCAATTGCGAGATGGCTCGGTGTCAGGAAAAAAAACACCGCTGTCGCACAGATAAATGTTCCGATTGTGATAACAATATAATCTTGTACGCGTTGTTTTGTCATATCTACTGAAATTCTCCTTTATATATCATCATATTTTATCTCCAACCAACAAAGGATTATATCACTAGTCCGCCATTTGTCAATTTATTAATTTTCGCCAAAAACGATGCAATTTCAACCAACGCACCGATCAAATTATTCGCTAAAAGAAGCGGGCCCTCTGCATCCGCAGAGAGCCCTTTACCCAATCTATTTTTTCCGATGATGCATACGCTATGTTTGGCAGAATTACATCATGCCGCCCATACCGCCAGCTGCTGGTGTAGCTGCTGGAGCATCTTCCTTGATTTCTGTAATTCCAGCTTCGGTAGTCATCAGCATGCCCGATACACTTGCTGCGTTCTGCAGTGCCGAACGAGTAACCTTCACTGGGTCAACGATTCCGGAATCAATCATATTCACGTATTCATTAACAGCAGCGTTGAAACCAACACCTTCTGGGGATTCCTTTACCTTGGAAACAATAACGCTTCCTTCGAATCCAGCATTTTCTGCAATCTGACGAACCGGTTCTTCCAGTGCACGTTCTACAATCTTTGCACCAGTCTTCATATCGCCTTCCAAACCTTCTGCATATTCGTGAACAGTTGGGATTGCACCAACAAGAGCAACACCACCGCCAGATACGATACCTTCTTCTACCGCAGCTCTCGTTGCGTTCAGGGCATCTTCCAGTCTCAGCTTCTTATCCTTCAACTCGGTTTCTGTAGCAGCACCTGCGTGGATAACAGCTACTCCACCTGCCAACTTTGCCAGTCTCTCCTGCAACTTCTCGCGGTCGAAGTCGGAAGTAGTTTCTTCAATTTCAGCGCGAATGGAAGCGATTCTATCAGCAAGTTCCGTCTTGCTTCCGTTACCGTTAACAATTACAGTGTGGTCCTTGTTAACCTTTACGGTCTCAGCTCTTCCCAGCATGTCGATAGTTGTTTCCTTCAGTTCATATCCAAGCTCTTCGCTGATTACTGTACCACCTGTCAGGATTGCGATATCTTCCATCATCGCCTTTCTTCTGTCGCCGAATCCAGGTGCTTTTACCGCAACAACATCCAGTGTTCCTCTCAGCTTGTTAACAACGAGTGTAGCCAATGCTTCGCCTTCCACGTCATCCGCAATAATCAAGAGCTTGCTACCGGACTTCATGATATCTTCCAGCAGCGGAACGATTTCCTGAATGTTCGAAATCTTCTTATCTGTCAGCAAGATGTATGGGTGGTCCAGAACAGCTTCCATCTTCTCGCTGTTTGCAGCCATGTAAGGGGACAGATATCCTCTATCGAACTGCATACCTTCTACTACATCCAGCGTAGTTCCCAGAGACTTGGACTCTTCAACCGTGATAACGCCATCTTTACCGACCTTATCCATTGCCTCCGAAATCAGCTTACCAATTTCTGGATCGCCAGCAGATACAGAAGCAACCTGTGCGATGCTCTCCTTGTTATCAACCTTCTGTGCAGTGTTCTTCAAGTACTCTACAGCAGTTTCAACCGCACCATCAATACCTCTCTTCAGAACCATTGGGTTCGCACCAGCTGTAACGTTCTTGAATCCTTCGCGAACGATTGCCTGTGTCAGCAGCGTTGCAGTAGTGGTACCATCGCCGGCAACATCATTTGTCTTCGTTGCAACTTCTTTTACCAGCTGTGCACCCATGTTCTCTACCTGATCTTCCAGTTCGATTTCACGAGCGATGGAAACACCATCATTCGTAATCAGCGGAGATCCGTAAGACTTCTCAATCAGAACGTTGCGTCCCTTCGGTCCCAGTGTAATCTTTACCGTATTCGCCAGTTTATCAACACCAGCGAGCAACTTTCTTCTAGATTCTTCACCGTAATATAATTCTTTTGCCATTTCTATATCCTCCTATTCCTATCCGTCAATTACTCAATAATTGCCAGAATATCCTTCTGATCCATAATTGTATATTCGTTGCCCTGATACTTCAGTTCGGTCCCACCATATCTTGCGAAGATTACGTGATCACCAACCTTCAGCTGCATCTTCTCATCTTCTTTTCCTGGGCCTACAGCAACAACCTCTGCCTGCTGTGGCTTCTCTTTAGCACTTCCAGAGAGAATCAGGCCTCCCTGTGTGGTCTCTACTGCTTCATCTTTCTTTATAACTACTCTTGTGCCGAGAGGCTTAATGCCTAAACTCATTGTCTTTTCCTCCTTGTTTTCTATTTACTGTTAGCACTCATCTTTATCGAGTGCCAACTTATATTTTTATTCTACTCAGCCCTTTATCGAATGTCAACCTATTTCCCAGAGAAATCATGTGAAGTTATCTTCACTTTTTCCGATGCTTCGATTTGTTCGATTCACTATCTCTCTTACGGATTGCAACATCGCGAATCTGGATGTTCACATTTCCAAGCGAAAAGGAAGTCATCGTTCGAAGAATTTCGGCAATTTCTCGCTGAAGTAGAAGGCAATGCTTACCAGCGCCTTGTCGTCTTCGAATCTTCACTTCTACAACCACGTTAAAATTTGAAACGTTTCCATTGTGATAGAAATTCAAAACTTTGATATTGTTCTGGTGCGATTCCGCCGCAATCAAAATCATGTTCTGAATTGCTTGCTCACTGATTTCAAACTTTCCAATGTAGCTGAACGGCGGACGCACCACTGTTCGATTTCGTTCTTCTGGATTTTCTTCCGCTTCGTGCATTGCTCGGTTTCGGAAAAATCGAGATGGATTCAATATATATCCTGCAAAATCACGTTTCAATTGTCCCATCGGTACCGGAATTGCATGTTCACCGGCATTCATGCGGTGGTCTCGAGCAATATCTCGCTCCTCTTCCGAAGTGTAATCCTGAATATAGAGACGTCTGTCCGCTCTCGGGAGTTCGAGTGCATCGGTAATCCAGTCGACCATGCGATCGGATGTGCCGATTACCATCAATCGCTCGGGCTGAAGTTCCTGAATTTTCTCTATGACTTCTTGACGATGGTCGTCGTAATTGAAAAGCGCTCGGCGCATCGCAACCGCTTTGGATTTACTCTCTTTAGCCGAACGGCCAGCAACAATACCGCCCTTATAGATAAGAAGTCCATCATCGATAATGGCATCGATGTGATTCATTCGGCAAATCCGATTCGCGTTGTAGCTTTTTCCCGTTCCGCTTTTTCCGGTAAAAGAAATAATTTCCATCTGTTAAGGGCTCCTTACTAAAGTTAAGTTTACAAAACTGAAATTTCAATGGTATAATCTGTCCAGCTTATAAAGAAGGAGGTACAGTTATGGCATATGTAATCAGTGAAGAGTGCATCGGTTGTGGCGCTTGCGCAGCTGGATGTCCTGTTGAAGCTATCAGCGAGGGTACTCCATATGCAATTGACGCAGATGCTTGCATCGATTGTGGTGCTTGTGCAGATACATGTCCTGTAGGCGCACCTGCAGAGGCTTAGTTCTAAGACACATTATTCATGCATGATTTAATTATTAGAAAACCCGTAGCAAACGCTACGGGTTTTTCATTTGCATTCTTAATGAATTTATTTGGTCTCTTCTTCCTTGCTGCTAATCAAGAAGGAAAGCGTGTGAAGGCTTTCGCTGAGATGTACATTCTCAATTGCAACATGGTTTGGAACCGTAAGGTCAATCGGTGCAAAATTCCAAAGACCTTTTACACCACCACGAACCAATGTGTCGGCCATTTCCTGAGCTGCGTCCTTTCCACAGCATAGAATTCCGATGTCGATATTGTTGTCGCGCACGTAATCCTCAAGCTCAGAAGAGTTCTGAACTTTGACGCCGTTGATTGCCAGTCCAACAATGGTCGGATTTACATCAAACAGGCCCACAATGCTGAAACCAAACTTGTAATTCAGAATATGATTCGTAATCGCCTGACCCAGATGGCCTACGCCAACTACAACGGTCTTGTATTCGCGATCCAATCCTAGAATCTTATTAATTTCTGCATAAAGATGATCCACACTGTATCCGTAGCCTTGCTGGCCAAATCCACCAAATGTGTTTAAGTCCTGACGAATCTGAGATGCTGTGTACCCAATCAGATCACTCAATTCGTTCGACGAAATCTTTTTTACACCTTGCGCCTGTAAATCTCCAAGATAACGTCTGTATCTTGGCAAGCGACGAATTATCGCGTTTGATACTTTTGTGTTATTCTTCATACAATACCTTCCTCATTCTGACTGCAACCATTTTCCCTACAAAATCGCGCAAATAAAATTATTCTGCGTGGTTATCAACATAGTCTACGAGATCCTGAACGGTCTCGAACGCCTCTGCGTCTTCATCTGGGATTTCAATACCGAATTCCTCTTCAACGCCCAGAATAATTTCTACTGCATCTAGAGAATCGGCTTCTAAATCCTTCATCAGATTGGTGTCCATCTGAACCATATCTTCATCAACGCTAAGCTGCTCAACGATGATCTCTTTAATCTTATCAAATGTCATATTTATGCCCTCCGTTTATTTCATCACACACAATTATATTGAAAAGATAAACTCTATGCAAGATTTTTTTACTGAAGTTCCATCCATTCATCATATTTGGGTTCCAAATCTTGCTTCAATTTCTCGAGCAATTCCCCCAGTTCTTGGAGCAATGCAACATTCGACATATTCTCTGGATCACAGAGTCTCTCTTCGGTATCCCGAATCTGTTCTTCCAGATTTGCAATGTCCTGTTCCAATTCTTCCTGACGTCGAGCACGTCGACGTTCTTCCGCTTCTTGCTCTTTGCGAAGCTTACGTTCCTCCTCTGCAGAAAGCCCGGAAGACTTCTCGCCTACAGTAACATTCATATTACTGTACTGTGCATCAAGGAGCGCCATCTCTTGCTTCTTCGCCAGATAGTAATCAAACTGTCCACGATATTCCACCACGCCATTTGACGTTAATTCGAAAATTCTCGTCGGTAATTTCTGGAGCAGGTAACGATCGTGGGATACGATAATCAGCGTTCCTTCGAAACTCATCAGCGCATCTTCCACCACTTCCTTCGCATCGATATCGAGATGGTTGGTCGGTTCATCCAGCACCAATGTGTTTGCACCCGAAAGCATCAGTTTCAGCAGTGATAGCTTCGCCTTCTCACCGCCAGAGAGGCTTCGAATTTCTTTAAAAACATCATCGCCTCGGAACAAGAATCGTCCGAGAATTGAACGCATCTCCGTATCCGTATATAGGTGAAACGCATTCTTCATTTCCCCTAATACGGTCTCGTTGTCATCGAGAAGGAGCTGACCCTGATCGTAGTAACCGAAGTTAACATTATGACCGATTTTGAGGTAGCCACGTTCTGCTTGTTCCTGACCAATCAGAATTCGAAGCAATGTGGTCTTTCCCACACCATTGTCCCCAACAATACAAATTCGCTCACCCTTCTTAATATCGAAAGACACATTGCGAAAGAGTTGGTGGTCGCCGAAACCCATCTCCAAATCGTCGGCTAATACTACATCATTGCCGCTCTTGTATTCCGAATGGAACGTCAATTTCATCCGATTATTCAAGATAATTGGTTTTTCTTTTACCGCCAAGTGGGAAAGTCGTTTCTCTCGGGATTTCGCACGATTAACAAGTTTCTCTGTTCCGCGTTCCTTGAAACGGCGAATCAGTTCTTCCTGTTTCGCAATTTCTTTCTGCTGCTTCTCGTACTCCCGAAGCGCCGCTTCCATCTGTTCTTCGTGTTTGATGACATAATCCGAATAATTACCGCGGTAATCGTGCAGTTCGCGATTGCTCACTTCAAAGATTCGGTTCACCAGCTGATCGAGGAAATATCGGTCATGGGAAACAACAATAATGGTCCCTTTGTAGCTCTTCAGGTATTGTTCCAACCATGCTAACATCTGAAGATCCAGGTGATTGGTTGGCTCATCGAGCATCAAGATATCCGGCTGTTTGAGCAGCATGCACGCCATCGCGAGGCGCGTCCGCTCCCCACCAGAGAGCATGTTGATTTCCTTGTCGTGCTCTGCTTCGCTGAAGCCCATGTTCTGAAGAACGGATTTAAGCTCGCTCTTGTAAGTGTATCCGCCCTGTTCCTTGTACTTCTCGAGCAACGCGGTATATTGTTCCAAATTTCGCTGGAAATTCGGCGATTCATGATCGGCAATCGCCTCTTCAAGTCGGTGGATTTCCTGTTCCATCTCATGCAGATTCGTGAAGGTTTTCTCCGCTTCCTTGAGAACCGTTCCTTGCGAAAAGAAGTGATTCTTCTGCTTGAGATATCCGACCGTATATCCATTTCGCACGTAGAAGTTACCGTTCGTCGGGGTTGTCTCCCCTGCCAGAATGGAAAGGAGTGTCGTCTTTCCAGCGCCATTCGGGCCAACCACACCAATACGGTCGCCTTTGTTGACGCTAAAGGACACGTCCTCTAATATCACATCTACGCCATAACTTTTGCCAATTTCACTGGCCGACATTATTAACATATCGTTCTAGAATTGCAGTCCCGGAATGGCATCCAAATCCGGACCGGCATATTCTCCTTTCTTCATTTTGTAGTATGCAGAACAAGCAATCATCACACCGTTGTCTGTACAATAGAGTGGTCTCGGCTGGAGAACCTGAATTCCGTGTGCATTGCTCTTCTCCTTCAGCATTTCGCGAAGTCTCGAATTGGCTGCTACGCCCCCTGCCACCACGATTTTGTCCTGATGGAACTCCAAGGCTGCCGCTACTGCTTTGTCAACGATGACTTCCACCACCGCTTCTTGGAAGCTTGATGCCATATCCGGCACCGAAATTTCCTCTCCTGCTTGTTTCTTGGAATTGATGTAGTTAAGCGCTGCCGTCTTCAGTCCACTGAAGCTAAAATCATAACTTCCAGATTCGAGATAGACACGTTTAAACTCAATTGCGTGCGGATTACCATCTTTCGCCGCCTTATCCACTTTCGGTCCACCGGGATAACCGAGTCCAATGACGCGCGCCACCTTATCAAAGGCTTCCCCCGCCGCATCATCACGGGTTTCCCCAAGTGTCTCACATTGGTTGTAATCGCGAACAAAAACGATGTTCGTGTGACCACCGGAAACGACCAACCCCATAAAAGGTGGCTCCAGCTGCGGATATTCTACGTAATTCGCTGCAATGTGACCGTGCATGTGGTTCACGGCAACAAGCGGGATTCCTTTCGCGAAAGAAATTGCTTTTGCCGCAGCAACCCCGACGAGCAATGCCCCGACCAATCCAGGCCCATAAGTCACACCAATCAAATCGACATCATCGATGGTAACTCCAGCTTCTTCCAGTGCTTGGTCGATGACACCATTGATATTCTCTAGGTGTCTTCGGGATGCGATTTCCGGCACCACACCGCCAAAAGCAGTATGGATATCAATCTGCGAGGAAATGATGTTCGCCAGCACCTGACGGCCATCTGCCACAATGCCAACTGCGGTTTCATCGCAGCTGGATTCTATTCCCAGTGTAATATGTTTTCCGTCTTTCATGCTCTTCTCTCTTTATAAGTTCTCTTCTTTCAATGATTTGCTCATCAGGAGTGCATCTTCGCCAGTATCCAAATAATACTTCTTTCGAACACCAAGGTCCCGAAAGCCCATGCGATGATAGAGACGAATCGCCCCTTCATTCGACACGCGAACTTCAAGGGAAATTTCCAGGTTTCCGTTCTCGAGCAGCCACTCCATCATGTATTGCATCAGCTGCGAACCGATGCCTTTGTCGCGGAATTCCGGAAGCACACCGAAATTATTCACCTGCCCCTCGCCGACAACCTGCCATACATCCAGGTAACCCGCGAAATTTCCGTCCCACTCTGCCACCGCAACGAGCGCGTTCTCGTTGTGCTCGATATCGTGTCGAATGGATTCCTCGCTCCATGGTGTCGGGAAAACTCGTTCTTCCAGAATGGAAATATTCAGCACATCTGAAGATGTGGCTGGACGCAAGGTTATTTTATCGTTCTGCACACGATGTTCCATGTGAATCACACTTTCTTTTATCCATGGATTTTCTTGCTCAGCGTGCCTGCTTCCAAACGCATTTCCGCCTCGCTCTTGCGCATATAATTCGGCAGAAGCTGCTCATAAGTAAGAACTTCCCCTTCTAGTACCTTTTCTCTAGCCAATTCCGCAACAAAACGTGCATCTTGGTATCGCACACTTTCCTCTGCCAAAATAAAACTCGATTCCGCTAACGTATCCCGAATAATCGATTCGTAAGCATCGATTCCATCACCGATGAAATAGGTAGTACCGCCACGCTTAGCAATTTCAATCAGAAGATCCTCTATCATGTATTGTTTCTCCGGAAGTTCCGGATGAATGGTATTTTCTTTTAACCGCCAGAGGCCTGCATATGTCTGATGTCGGCGAGCATTGATAATCGGACAGACAAATGTTTCGATTCGATTCGATTGCTCGCTCTTGATGGAAATTTCGGCAAGATTGTGCATCCCCTGCCTCGCCATCGCTGCCAGTGAAGATACTGCCACGCATGGGATGTTTAGCATCTGTCCGAGCGTGCGCGCAGTGGTGACACCAATTCGAATCCCCGTAAAGGATCCCGGCCCCACCGAGGCTGCAACTTGAGTCAGTTCAGACGGTGTGATACCCATCTCGGTGCAGCAATCGGATGAAATCGTTGTGATGTCCTGCAAATGATTCATCTGCTCCAAGGAACGGCTGTCACAACAGTGACCGCTCTCGTCGATGATTGCGGCAGAGCCAAATTTTCCAGTTGTTTCCAGTGCTAGAATATACATTGATAAATTCGTTCTCCTTCGTTTTCTCCATATCGGATCCGAATCAGCAGAGCCCCTTCCGGCAGTACATCTTCTACGATATCCGACCATTCCACTACGCTGATACCATCACCATAGAAGTAATCTTCTGCGCCGATATCGAGGAGTTCATCGCCCGACCCCAAGCGATACGCATCGAAGTGGAACAGTGGTACCTTGCCATCACGGTGTTCCTTCACGATATTGAACGTTGGGCTGCTGATGTGCTCAGCGATTCCGAGGCCTTCTGCAATATACTTCGTCAGAGTGGTTTTCCCTGTTCCGAGGTCTCCTTCGAGCGCAAGGACATCGCCTGGCTGAAGGTACGACGAAAGCTCGAGGCCGAAATCTCGGGTCTCGAGCTCATTGTGGATGGTCCACTCAAAGTCTTTGCGTTCTTCTAATTTTTTTCTGATTTCTTCTCTCATCGTTTTATCCGCATCTGTTTGCTGTTATTCTGCATCTGACTGCTTCATACACAATCTGTACATCATCAATCCATAGATTCTTGCAAGTTTGACCAGTACATCTCGGTGAATTCGTTCGTCCGACTGGTGCATACGGTCTTCATCCGTCGGAAATAATGCACCGAACGCAACCGTCTTGCGAAGCGATTTCGCATAAGTGCCACCACGATCCACAAAAGGTTGTGACTTGTTGTCGCCGCTCTCTTCCCGGTATACTTTGAGAAGTTCCTGCACAAACGGATCTTCTAACGGCGTATACACCGGATGAGCATCTTCGACTTTAAGCATTCCGATACGCGTGTCCTCAAGTGACTTCTCTATCCCTTCATATACTGATTCCGATGTATGTGTCACCGGGTAACGAATGTTGATTACAACGGTTGCAACATCGTTACCGACTTCCATCATGCCAACATTGCAAACGAGCTTACCGGACACGTCATCTTCGAGCGGGCAGCCTAGCCCCTCACCGTGCAAATGGAAAGCAATGTGCTCATTGTAATATTGAATCCATTCCGTAATTTCATCGCTAATGAAAGAAAGGCGTCCGAGAAATGCCATCAAAACACTGATGGCATTCAGTCCAAGATGAGGGTCCGCACCATGGGCACTAATTCCAGCCGCTTCAATAGAAAGTGACGATCCAACCTTCTTCGTCTTCACATGGTAACCCGTTTCTTCGGAGAAGGACTGTGCCATATCTCGAATCAACGAATACTGCTCCTTGTTCGCGGTGGAAACCACTGCTCGAGCGGACGCGGGAACGACATTCGGGGCAACCCCCGCAGCCACTTTCGAAAGAATGAGACCATCCTTTGGCGAATATTTCTTCATACGCGACACCAGATGAACTTCCATATTCCCCATTTCCCCGTGTGTCAGAGGAAATTCGCCATCTGGCGTGATGCCAAGGTCCGGCATTCCTTCCGCTTCCAAATAATGGCGCATACCTTCTTGCTCGGTTTCTTCATCTAGCCCAATAATTAGGCGAATCGTTCGAGACGGTGTGTAGCCGGCATCCTTTAACGCCTTCATCGCGTACAAGCAAGAAATTAATGGACCTTTGTCATCCTGCGTTCCACGTCCCATAATCCAGTCTTCTACTTGCACTGCACCGTATGGGTCCACGCTCCAACCATCGTCTTCCGGAACAACATCAATATGTGCAGCAATTCCGAAAATTTCAGCATTCGGATCTTCCGCCTTCCATTCGATGTGTCCCCCGTAATGATCATCATCTTTCACCGTGAATCCCATCTTACGGCCTAATTTCAGTACATATTGATACGCTTCTTCCACACCAGCACCAAAAGGAAGCAGTACACCCTTCTCGGTCTGGCATGGTGCTTCTTTCACACTCTTGATGCGAATCAGTTCCTGCAGCGCCTGAATCATTTCCGATTTATTTTGTTCAATGATATCTTGAAATTCCATATACTCTCTGTTGTTTCTCTAATAATTACTACTCTTTTCTGTACAATATCGTATTTCATTTGCACGTTCATGGTTTTTGCAAAATCTACTGTTCAACCTTCTTCATACCTTCGGTAGTAGACGTTGTCTCCGTTACATAAGCCGAAACAATCTTACCATTCTTCACCGTGGAAATATTTACCTGACGGATTGGATTTCCATCACTGTCGAAATTAAAAGTACCTGTCGCACAGCGCAAGTCTTTCGTATTGGCAAGTGCATCGCGAATATCTTTCGGATCCAAGCTCTCAGCATTGTTAATTGCATTGATAATCAGCATGTACGCATCGTATCCCAACACGGTATGCTGAGTCGGGATATCGTCATCTCCGTATTTATTGGAATACTTTATCAGAAAACGCTGCGTCTCTGCCGTAATAGCATCGCTCGTATCGTTACCATTCAATACGTTATCCGAAGTAAACGCAAGCTTAATCGACGGATGTTTCTTTATCAAAGCAAGCAAATCTGCTGAAGTCCAATCCTGATTACCTAGGAAAGTAATATTTGTCATTCCCTGTTTCTCGATTTCCTGGAACAATAGGTTCGCCTTCTCCAAGCCAATTGGTGCAAAAACCGTATCGGCTCCGGATTTACGAATTTGTTTCACTAACTTCTTTGCATCGAAATTGTTAGTTTCGATGGATTCATCCAACACGATTGAAGCTTTATTGACTTTCGCTTTCTTAATACGTTTCTGGAACGCACTTTTCATGGTTTGAAGCGTACTGTCATTCTTGAGTATAATTGTTGCGATTTTCTTCGAGTTCAGCTCTCTCAACGCGTATTCCGCCAGTCCATCACCGCGTTGGTCATAAGTAATACAAGCACGAAACGCATAGGAATTGTTCTCAGTAATCAGCGGATTACTTGCCGACGGTGTAATCATCGGAATTTTGGACTTCTTTGCTTCTTCCGCGGCAATCATCGAATTTGCTTCTTCCGAGCTGCCAATAATTGCGACCGGATTCATTTTAATCAAGTTCTTAATATTCGAGACAGCACTGTTAGTGTCCGATTCCGTATCCATTTTGACAAGTTCAACACGCATACCCTTTACCGTGCTGTATTCGCTGTTCGCCAACTCAATTCCCTTGATTTCCTGCTGACCGGTTTCTCTAGAACTACCCGTCTCTGGTTCGAATACGCCGATGTAGATTACGTTCGAATCCTCCGAGTTCTTCTCCAGGAAGGTTCTTCGAAAGTTATCAAAGCTGGTACAGCCAGCTAACAAGAGTACCATCATCACTGATAGTAGCAAGCATATTATTCTTTTGGATAATTTACTGATTTTCAAGTTTCAGTACCTCTCTCAACTCTGCTCCATCCGTAATATCGTTCACTCGACCCCGAAGTTTTGCAGCTCCTGGGTATCCTTTTGTATACCACCCAACGTGCTTTCGCATTTCTCGAACAGCCGAATACTCACCCTTCAGATTAACTAATCCGTTATAATGACGAACCATCATGTCCGATTTATCCTTCCAAGTTGGGGGATTAAATACTCGTTCTTCATATGCACACAACAAATCCTGGAATATCCACGGATTTCCAAGTGCACCACGGCCAATCATCACACCATCGCATCCGGTTTCAGACATCATGCGAAGTGCATCGGCGCCACAGGTCACATCCCCGTTTCCGATGACTGGAATTCGAAGGCTTTCTTTGACCTTTCGGATAATCTCCCAATCTGCTTTGCCTTGATAATACTGCTCCCGTGTTCTTCCGTGAATTGTCACTGCAGAAGCTCCAGCTGCTTCTGCAGCCTTTGCACACTCGACAGCATTGATGGATTCATCGTTGAATCCTTTTCGCATCTTTACGGTAACCGGCTTATCCGTATTACGAACAGCAGCATTTACCACATCGTAAATTTGATCTGGATTCTTCATCAAAGCGGATCCATCACCATTTCGAACGACCTTCGGAACGGGACAGCCCATGTTAATATCCAAAAAACAGTGTAATCCGGCATTCAACATTCGCGCTGCTTCCCCGATAATTTCCGGTTCGCTTCCGAATATCTGAACCCCGGTTGGTCCGGCAGTTTCCGGAATATACAGTAGTTTCGGCGTCTTTCGATCACCGTAGCATAGTCCTTTTGCGCTGACCATTTCAGTATAAGTGAGCGCCGCTCCCTGCTCTTCGCAAAGAGCTCGCATCACTGCATCAGTGATACCGGCGAGCGGCGCCATAATGAACGAATTAGGGAGCGTAACTCCACCAATATTCAACATATTCTATTTCTTTCTTCCTGCCTTGTTCTTCTCATAAATGTATACAAGGCCATTCAATGTCAGTCGTCGATCAATGATGTCGATGCAATCAGTACCCTGAGCAACCATCGTCGCCATACCACCCGTTGCAACGACTTTGATGTCTTCTCGTTTCTTGCCGTAATCCGAAACTAATTCGTCCTTCATTCCATTGATAATGCGTTCCGCCATACCCATGTGTCCCAGCACCAAGCCAGCCTGCATATTTTCAATAGTATTCTTACAAATTACACGTTTCGGAATTTCGAGGTCGACATTTGGCAGCTTCGCAGTGTGTTCAAAGAGCGCGGAGGCAGAAGTCTTAATTCCCGGTGCAATCGCACCGCCCAAGAACTCTGCATCCTCTGTTACCACACAGAATGTGGTTGCAGTCCCAAAGTCTACAACGATAAGCGGCCCACCATATTTCGCATGAGCAGCAACCGAATTGACAATTCGATCGGAGCCGATTTGCCTTGGATCATCGCACTTAATTTTAAGGCCCGTCTTAATTCCGGTAGCAACTACAAGTGGTGTGATATCGAAGTATTTGAGGCACATGTGCTGCAACGTGAATAGTAGCGACGGTACTACCGTTGAAATAATAGCATCTTCGATATCGCTCGCCGCAATGCCTTCATGGCGGAACATTTGATCGATGATAATACCGTATTCATCCGCACTTCGTTTGTTATCTGTTGCCATTCTCCAGCTTTTAACTAGATTCTCGCCGTCAAACACACCCAGTACGACATTTGTATTCCCGACGTCTATCGTCAGTAACATTCTACTGGTCCTCCAATCTCCTGAGAGCAAGTGCCATAGTCAGGCCCGGGATGATTCTGTTACCAGTCATCTCTGCTCCAAGGATTTCATTAATTCTCTTCAGACGGTACTGTACCGTGTTGTTGTGGATGCTCATGAATTCTGCTGTCTTATTGCTATTCATGCTGGCATCCAGTACAAATGTTTCCAACGTCTCCAGAAGGAGCTTGCCCTTATTGGAGGATACTTCTCTGTTGAATGGTTCCAAGAGATCCAGATACATCTTCTTCAAGCTAGTGCTCTGCATGATGATGTCCATGCAATTGCACACCATGGACATTTCATACTTCGTGAACACTCTCTTGTATGGGAATACCGTTTCAACATAATTCCAAGTCTCGTTAATCAGCTTAAATCCTTCTACCGCATTATCGAGGTTCTCGATGCCCGTGGAATGGAAAATGCGAACATCCGGTTTTCCCGCTTTCAACGCATCAAACATTGCGAGGCAAGCTGTCTTCGCTGCCATTGGCTTCTCATCCCCTGCATCGACATAAATCAAGCCATAGAATTCATTCTGTTCGAGAAGTGGCAATACACCCAGGTTGTATTTCACTTTGTATTCGTCAACGATATCAATAAAGTCTGAATTATCAATTCCGTTCGCATAGAAGGAACTGATGAAAACCTTATTCTTCATGTCGGCTTCGTCAACTAATGTATAACAGAATGCAAGATCATTTCGAATCGCAGCTTTGATGAACTCCGCTCTCGAATCTCTCTCCGGCGTATATTTCCACATACCCATTGCAAGCTCAATAACTTCTGCCAGTTTTGTAATCTCTACTGCAGAGTAGTTATCGTTGTCGTCAACAATCATCAGGATGTGCTTCTCCCCATTGATATCAATGGTGCCCCAGTAAGTGATAACATCCGAGATTTGAACCTGCGTGAAAACAGATGAATGAGTAATATCGCGTTTCTTCGCAATTGCAATCGCATTCTCAATCGTTTCCTTATGACGGGTCTCAATCGTGAGAATCGGATTGAATTCCAGCGTCATCAGCACAACCTGATAGTCGTTGTGCACTGCAGCTTCTTTGAGTGCACTCTGGAAATTATTATGCTTGTCAAAGTTGAGCAAATGATAAATCGAATTATTGAGCAAATTATCACTATAGTTATGACCGTACAAAATCTTATCCATAACCTGCTCAATCAGCATCGCATAAGTAATCTCACCGGAATCAGGCAAAGTAATCAGAAGCAGACCGTTTTCTTCTGCTGTTTTTATCACTTTACTATCCAGAGCAGGAACTCCATGCTCATTTAAAAAGACTACCATTGCCGCAATCTGTTTTCTTCCGAATCCAGAAATAACACGGCATTGTGCATCCACATCGTCCTTCAGCTGCCAGAAATGGGTCAGTACCATTTGTTCCTGTATTCCATTTCTCTCCACGCCAGCGTCCAAATCCACTTCGTCAAAAACCGACACCGAACGAACGCGGCGGTCGCTCTTTCGAGCACAAGCCTCTACCGTGCTATTCTTGAACGCATCCAGCCTTAGACAATCTTCTACTGTGATTTTCATTTTCTTCGTGCTCCCTTTAAATTAACGTATTACGCCTCAGTATCTTCTGAAGAACGCTTTTCCGATTCGTCTTCCGGATTTACTGGCGTTGTTTCTGAATCTTCTGTTGTGTCTTCTTCCTGAGTTGCTTCCACTGGAGTTTCTTCCGATGTACTTTCCGGTAAGGAATCGTCCCCTTCCGGTTCAGTTTCCACCGCCTTAACCTCCACGTTAATACCAAGAATGGATCGGAATAATTCCTGTTCTTCTTCGTTCAGCATGTTCTGGTCACCACCCATCGCACGCTTCAATTCTTCCATCTTCGCTTTTTCTTCTGCCTTACGCTCTTCTTCAAGACGCTTGCTTTCTGCAGCTTCTTCCTTGTCGCGACGCTCTTTCTCTTTCGCAGCTGCTTTTACCTGCTCCTGAAGTTCTTCCGGAGTAATCTCGCCATTATAAAGCGCCTCAAATTGCTCGCCATCCAGCGTTTCTACCAGAAGCAACCCCTGTGCCACGCGTTCAAGTGCATCATCATGCGTCTTAAGGATTTCTACGGTTTCTGCATAGCAATCATCCAGAATGTTGCGGATTTCGCGATCGATTTCAGAAGCGATTGCCTCCGAGTAATTCTGTCTGGTGGAGAAATCGCGACCCAAGAAGACTTCGTCATCCGAGCTGAAGCTTACCGGTCCGAGCTTCTCGCTGAAACCGTACTGCGTAATCATTGAGCGAGCAGTCTTTGTTGCTCTCTGAAGGTCGTTGCTTGCGCCCGTGCTGATGTCATCCAATTTGAGTTGTTCCGCAACACGGCCACCCAGAAGGTGCTTGATGTTGTTGAGCATATTGCCCTTTGTCTCGAAGAACTTATCCTCTTCCGGCAGGGACATCGTGAAACCACCTGCCATTCCACGCGGGATAATGGTAATCTGGTGTACCGGATCGGAATTCGGAAGAGATTTCATCACGACTGCATGACCCGCTTCGTGATAAGCAGTCAGCTTACGCTCTTCCTCGCTAATTACACGAGACTTCTTCTGTGGTCCGGCAATAACTTTCGTCGTTGCCTCTTCAATTTCTTCCATACGAATCTTGGTTCCATTACGACGAGCAGTCAGTAGCGCTGCTTCGTTCACCAGATTCTCAATATCTGCCGGAGAGAATCCCGGCGTTCTCTTCGCGAGAACTTCCAGTGTTACATCATCTGCCAACGGTTTATTCTTCGTATGAACCTTGAAGATTTCTTCTCTTGCCTTCGCATCTGGCATGTTGATTACAATCTGACGGTCAAAACGTCCCGGTCTCTGAAGAGCCGGATCCAGTACATCCGGGCGGTTCGTTGCAGCCAAAATGATAATTCCGGAATTGCCATCGAAACCATCCATCTCAACCAGAAGCTGGTTCAATGTCTGTTCGCGTTCATCATTGCCGCCACCCAGACCTGCACCTCTCTTACGGCCTACTGCATCGATTTCGTCGATAAAGATAATACACGGTGCATTCTTCTTTGCCTGATCGAACAAGTCACGAACACGCGATGCACCGACACCGACGAACATCTCAACGAAGTCGGAACCCGAAATCGAGAAGAACGGAACACCGGCTTCTCCAGCAGTTGCCTTGGAGATGTACGTTTTACCGGTTCCCGGATACCCAACCATCAGAACGCCCTTTGGGATACGAGCGCCCAGACGAGTATACTTCGAAGGATTTTTCAGGAAATCAACGATTTCCTGCAGTTCTTCCTTCTCTTCTTCCAGACCGGCAACATCCGCAAACGTGATGCTCTTGCCGGTATCTTTATAAAGCTTTGCACGGTTTTTTCCGAACTGGAACGCCTTATTGTTTCCACCCTGACTCATCATAAAGTAGAACAAGAAAATCAGTGCAATAACCATGATAATGGTCGGAAGCATCGAGAAGAAGTTGATGTCACTCTCTGGTTCATCGCTGTCCATGACAATCTGATCCTTCTCCAGCATTGGATATACGTATTTCTCTTCTACCCAGCTAATTTCAACAACGGAAGGTGCGTACGCATATTCGACGTTACCATTCTTCTTCGTGCCGCTTAACTTACGATCGGTAATATTGATGGATTCGTATTTGTTATCCTGAAGCTGATTTACAAACTGAGAGAACTTAATCTCCGTTGTGCTTGCCGGTTGATCGCCACCCCGGTACAAATAGGCTGCTCCGAGGACAATCGCGAAAATTAACAAATAGACTCCGAAATTTCTGCTAAATTTCTTCAACTTGATAGTTTCCTTTCTATCGAAACATTAAATTTTGTTTATTTGCACAAACTTGCATTCCAATTCTATCACACAGAATCTGTCAATTCAAGAAATAATAGTGTCTTGGAGCCCTCTCTAATCTGATAATTTTGTGAAAATTTTCCCTTTTTCTGATACATTTCTGAGCGAAAATGAGGGCTTGGCAGAATCCAAAGAACCTCATTTCCAACTGCCGCAACAAGCATCTGGTCGCGGAAAACCCGAGGTACTTTCTCGTCAACGAAAACATTCTGAATGGTTTTGTGTTTTCCATTTCCAATTCCAATGCAATCTCCTGCTTTGCGAGTTCGAATCACAATATTATCTGCCCTTGCTCCAAATTCTTCGCAGAGTTTTTCATAATCAAACTTTGCAAAGGGTCCTGAAGGATGCAAGGCATTCGAAGGTTCGACAGCGATTTTTAATGAAAGCTTCGGGAAGCACCGTTTTATTTTTGCATCGCACTGTGCTTCACTGAATTGCTTTAAATCGGCACGTTCTCGTTCCGGTTGTTCCAAGTTCGGGCATGCCTTCGAAGATCGTTTGCTATCAGCCATCTCAGAGCTCCCATCAAAGTATTTTCTGCCATCATAGCTCCTGTCATTCTCGTCTTGCTTCCGAAAAATTAACTTCTCATATTGTCGCTCCACGATATAATTTCCCGGAAGATCCAGTCTTGCCGACGGTGATTCCGATGCCGCAAGTTTCAGCACATCGGTAACCGTCACATATTTTACATCGCCTTCTGTCACTAATACTCGGAGCAGTCGTGCAATAACGCGCTGTGCTACTGCAGGATGAAGCGTCCTCAGCGCCTCCGCATTCAAACAAACTTCACCTTTTTCTTTCAGCAATTCGTCCGCATTCTGTGTATTCCCATTCTGCACATTCAAATTTTCGCAGATGCGTGACAGTTCTGCTGCCGCAACGCCTTCCATATAATCATCTTCACCGGTGGCGATTTCCCCCAGCGTCAGAAGTGCTTGCTTTATATTGGGATTATAATGTGCTTCCAGATACGGCAATACCTCCAGCCGAATGCGGTTCCGCAAATATTCAGGTTCCTGATTGCTCTCATCATAATTCGGTTCTAGATGATTTTCTCGAACGTATTCTTCGATTTCTGCTCTAGATGAATCGCGTAAGGGACGGATGATGGGGAACCCTCCGATTCCTTTCCGGACAAAAGGAATTCCCACCAGTCCCCGAATTCCGGTTCCCCTTAGAATGCGTTGGATTAATGTCTCGCATTGATCATCTGCATTGTGCGCAACGGCAACAGCAATTGATTCCCGGCTGCACTTCTGAGCAAGTTCTTCCGCTACATCTGCAAAGATTTGATAACGTGCATCGCGCCCCGCCTCTTCTAAGGACATGTGCTTTTCTTCCGCCAACGCTCGGCAATCGATTCGGCGGACGATACAAGGCAGTCCCCACGCTTCACAGATTTGGACCGCGTGTCGCTCTTCCGCATCCGCATTTTCTCGCAATTGGTGGTTGACATGTACCGGGACAAGCGTCCAGTTTCGCTCCGGTGCCAAGCAGCATAACGCATGAAGCAGCGTGACGGAGTCCGGACCTCCGGAAAATCCCAGCACGATGGTGGCTTCTTTTGGCAGAATTGGATTCTGCCTCATTCGTTCAATAATGCGATTCATGTTCTATTTATTTCCTCGCTTCGAAATGATTTTTGCTTCGTTCAATCCGAAGAATCGGCAGCCATTTCGGAAGATTTGATCCGTCGCCTCTTCAAAAGGGATGTCCTTAATTACCGCCATACGACGTGCAACGTGCTCAACATACGGCGAACGATTCGGTTTGCCACGGAATGGTTCCGGTGTCAGATATGGCGCATCGGTTTCTGTCATCAAATATTCCAGTGGAACCGCTTGCACGACTTCCACTGTCTTGCGGCCGTTCTTGAAGGTCAGCGGCCCGCCGATAGAAAACGTCGCACCCAGATCCACGTATTCCTTCGCCAGTTCCGCTGAACCGGAGAAACAATGCAGCTGCACACGGGCATCGGGAACCATATTTCCATTCCCATCCGGTCGAAGAGGGAAGATGCGCTTGCGTTCTTCTGAGAATGCGCCTTCCTCCTTCAGAATGTCCACCGTCAGCCGATTTGCTTCCCGAGTGTGAATCATAATTGGCACTTGATGCGCAAGCCCAATTCGAATCTGCCGGCGGAATAGTTCGACCTGCTCTTCCTTCGTATCTTTGCCGTAATGGAAATCAAGTCCAATTTCACCGATTGCAACGACTTTCGGATGGTTCAGCATCTTCTCAATTGCGCGCAAGTCTTCCTCTGTATAATCGGCCGCATGTTCCGGATGGATTCCCACTGCCGCGTAACACCAATCGTATGTCTCCGCATCACGAATTGCCTTCTCTGAAGATGTGACGCAGTCTCCCACATCAATAATTGCACCAAGTTCTGACGCTTCGATTTCCTGAGCACGGAACTTGCGTTCTTCCTCGTCAAATCCCTCAAAATTCAAATGTGTATGTGCATCAAATAACATAATACTCCTCAGTATAAATTATTCCTAAGGCGGAATAATCCCTAATATAGAAAAAAAAGGGGCCTCAAGCTGTACTCGAGACCCGCTTTTGAATTCATTACTTCTTGTTCTTTACTGCGACTTTGTCCTGATGAATCTGGGACAGTGCCTCCAGTTCTTCTTCGATGTCCAGACGCGGGAAAAGCACATCGCCCTTCTGCACCTGGCAACCATCCATCTGATAGAAGGTAAAAGCATCCTCCCATTTCGCTTCAACACCCGACAGTCCCAGTTGTTCTCTCATGCGTTCCGAAGTGGTATGCATATAAGGGATAATCAGAATGGACACGATTCTCAGTGCCTCTACCAAGTTGCGGAGAACGGTATCCAGTTCCGTCTTGCGCTCTGGATCTTTTGCCAGAATCCATGGAGTCTTCTCGTCGATGTACTTATTCGCTCTGCGAACAACCGACCAGATTTCATCCAGTGCGTTGTTGAATTGGAATGTATCCATTCTCTCTTCAACGCGATTTCCGGTTGTTGTTGCCAGTTCCTGAAGTTCACGATCGATTTCATCTTCGGTTGTTGCTTCCGGAACCTTACCGTCATTGTATTTTACAATCATTGAAACGGTTCTCGAAAGCAAGTTTCCAAGGTCGTTAGCCAGATCGTAGTTGAGACGCTTCAGCATAATCTCGTTGGTGTAGATGCCGTCCTGACCGAATGTGTACTCTCTCAAAAGGAAGTACTTCAGGGCATCAATTCCGTAACGATCGATTAGGATTTCCGGATCGACGACATTGCCCTTCGACTTGGACATCTTACCGCCATCAATCAAGAGCCAGCCGTGTCCGAGCACCTGCTTTGGCAGCGGTTCATCGATGGACATCAGCATTGCCGGCCAGATGATGGAATGGAAACGAACGATTTCCTTTCCAACCAAATGAACGTTAACCGGCCAATATTTCTTGTAAAGCTCGTCCTCTTCCGAATAGCCGAGGGCGGTAATGTAGTTTGACAGTGCGTCGAGCCATACATAGATGACGTGGTCTTCATCAATCGGAACCGGAATACCCCAGTCGAAAGTAGAACGAGAGATGCAAAGGTCATCCAGGCCTCTTTCAACGAAGGAAATCATCTCATTGCGGCGAGCTTCCGGCTGCAGGAACTCCGGATTGTTCTTGAAGTTCTCCAGGAGCGCATCTGCATATTTGGAGAGTCGGAAGAAATAAGCATCTTCGCTCATCTTTTTAACCTCACGGCCGCAGTCTGGGCATTTTCCGTCCACCAGCTGCGATTCTGGCCAGTAAGATTCACAAGGCGTACAATACATTCCCTCGTATTTACCCTTATAGATGTCACCCTTCTTGTACATCTTCATGAAGATGTTCTGGACACGGCGAACATGACGATCTTCCGTCGTACGGATGAAGTCATCGTAGCTGATTTCCATTTTATCCCAAAGTCTGAGGATGGTTTCAACAACGCCATCTACATATTCCTTCGGTGTAACACCAGCATCTTCTGCGCACTTCTCAATCTTCTGTCCGTGCTCGTCCGTTCCCGTCAAGAAGCGAACATCATATCCGCTCAGTCTCTTGAAACGAGCCATTGCATCTGCCATTACGGTGCAGTAAGTGTGACCGATGTGCAGCTTCGCACTTGGATAATAAATTGGTGTAGTAATGTAATAAGTACCCTTATATTCCGACATTTTCCTAATACCTTTCTATTGTTTCTATCGATTAGTCGATGATGTAATCGTCATCGTCTTCTCCCCAGTCTACATCCGACCAGTCGTCTTCCAGGAAGATTTCATCGAAAATTTTCTTTGTTGCAACAACTAATACAGCACCTGCAAGCATGCTAACACCGGCAATGCGAAGTCCCAGCTTCGTCGCAGCCTTTCTCTTTGCAGCCTTCTTGCGGGCTTCATTCTGTTCTGCAATCAGTGCTTCTATTTTCGCTCTATTTCTTTTCTTCAAGGTCATAACGTACCTCCTTTTATTGGATTTATCTTCGTCCAAAGCAAAATCTTCATTTAATTATACTCAAAAACAACGCGTTGTTCAAGGTTCGTCCCTATTATTATGGCGATAAGAATTAAGGAAATCATGCTCCCTTCTCCGAATGATTTCGCGGGGTTTGTCGGTTTTCTCGGAAGAATATCATTTGCTTTTACAGTACTTATTCCTTGTAAAAATAAACTCGAGAACGCAAAAGAAGAGCCGCACATACATGCGACTCTTCTCTCTTAGATCGTTATTACACTATTTTGATTAGTTCTGGCTCTTACCAATTTCAATACCGGTCTCGAACGCTTTGTCGTTGAGCGGAATTACCTTTGGCTTGTGCTCGAACTTGTGGTGAATACCAGCAGTAACAACTTCTGGTGGAACTGCATTGGTGTAACCAATGTATGCACCCAGCATGATGATGTTGAGGATACGTGGGTTGCCCATTTCCAGTGCCATCTCAGTAACCGGTACGCTGATTACCCTGATATCGTCTCTGTCAATCGGATCCTTAACGATAGAACTGTTGATGAACAGTGTGCCACCTGGTTTCAGGTTAGGCAGGAACTTGTGCAGGGATGGTCCGTTCATTACGATCAGGTCATCTACACTGTTGGATACCGGAGCACCAATCTCTTCATCAGAAATTACAACATAGCAGTTTGCCGTGCCGCCTCTCATCGCTGCGCCGTAGGATGGGAAGAATGTTACGTTAAGATCTGTGGAATCGCAAGTTGCCTGAGACAGGAGCTTGCCCATAGTCATTACACCTTGTCCGCCGAATCCGGCTACCATCAAATTTCTTTCCATTCTGCACCTCCTACTTTTCTGCGCCCTTGTCTCTTACGAGACCAAGTGGATACTCAGCAAACAT
>CAVFWT010000002.1:0-14395 GCA_963626305.1 bacterium
AGAACCAAACCGCATATTAATATCGGTACAATTGGCCACGTTGACCACGGTAAGACAACTCTGACTGCAGCAATCACAAAGACACTGCACGCTAGATATGGTCTTGGCGCAGACGTAGCATTCGACGAAATCGATAAGGCACCGGAAGAAAAGGCAAGAGGAATCACGATTTCTTCCGCACACGTAGAATATGAGACACCGAACAGACACTACGCACACGTAGACTGCCCAGGACACGCCGACTACGTAAAGAACATGATTACTGGTGCTGCACAGATGGATGGAGCTATCCTGGTAGTAGCAGCAACTGATGGACCAATGCCACAGACAAGAGAGCACATCCTGCTGTCCCGTCAGGTAGGCGTACCTTACATCATCGTATTCCTGAACAAGTGCGATATGGTAGATGACGAGGAACTTCTGGACCTGGTAGAGATGGAAGTAAGAGAGCTTCTTGACGAGTACGAATTCCCAGGCGATGACACACCAATCATCAGAGGATCCGCACTGAAGGCACTGGAAGATCCAAGCAGCGAGTGGGGAGACAAGATCTGCGAGCTGATGGAAGAAGTAGATACATACATTCCAGAACCACAGAGAGCAAACGATCAGCCATTCATCATGCCAATCGAGGACGTATTCTCCATCACCGGTCGTGGAACAGTAGCAACTGGTAGAGTAGAGAGAGGAATGCTGAAGGTTGGAGACGAAGTAGAAATCGTAGGACTTTCCGATGAGAAGAGAAAGGTTGTCGTAACTGGAGTTGAGATGTTCAAGAAGACTCTGGACGAGGCTGAGACTGGAGACAACATCGGAGCTCTTCTGAGAGGTGTTCAGAGAGACGAAATCGAAAGAGGACAGGTACTGGCTAAGCCAGGAACAATCCACCCACACACAAAGTTCAAGGGTCAGGTATACGTACTGAAGAAGGAAGAAGGCGGACGCCACACACCATTCTTCAACGGATACAGACCACAGTTCTACTTCAGAACAACTGACGTAACTGGTGACCTGCATCTGCCAGAAGGCACAGAAATGTGCATGCCTGGAGATAACGTAGTAATGGAGATCGAGCTGATCACACCAATCGCTATCGAAGAAGGTCTGAGATTCGCTATCAGAGAAGGCGGCAGAACTGTAGGTTCCGGCGTTGTAACTGAAATCATCGAGTAATTGAGATTTAGCGGATACGCAAAGAAATAATGAGAGGATGCCCATGTGGCATCCTCTTTTTTCATGTCGAATATACGGGTTGATGGCGTAGTATGTTATAATAATACGAAAATGAGAAAGATGGAGTATAGATTGAATGATTAGAATTGCATTTCATACCCTGGGCTGCAAAGTGAACCAGTATGAAAGTGAAGCGTTGATGGAAGCTTTTGTAAAAAGAGGTGCGGAAATCGTCTCCGAGAACGACTCCGCGGATGTGTACGTGGTGAATACATGTTCGGTCACCAGCATTGCGGACCGCAAATCCCGACAATACATTCGGCGCATGAAGAAAAATAATCCATATGCATTGATGGTTGTGACGGGATGTTACGCGCAGGTTTCGGCAGAAGAACTTGAGAAGATGCCGGATGTGGACTTGATTATCGGCAATAACCTGAAGGCAGAAATCCCTGACCGCGTGTTCGAACTCCTTGAAGAGCAAGAAAATCATGTTGCGGATGAACAATATGAACGAGTGACTCGAACCGAGGTGCTCGCCTATAAAGACCTTCGAGGTTATGAAGACATGGGAATTGTCACTGCGAGTGAATCGGAAATGAGCAGAGCTTATATTAAGATTCAAGAAGGCTGTAATCGGTTCTGCTCGTATTGTTTAATTCCTTACGCCCGGGGTGTTGTTCGCAGTCGTAAGTTGGAATCCATCATCGAAGAAGCAAAGATGCTTCTTTCGAAAGGATTTCGAGAAATCGTGCTGACAGGCATCAACACCGCACTATATGGAGCAGAGAAGGACTTTGATTTTGATCGTGAACCGGGGGAAGAAGAATTGAGTGGTCTGGAAGCCCTCATCAAAAGACTGGATGCGATTGATGGAACCTTTCGAATTCGACTCAGTTCGCTGGAGCCGACAGTTGTTGACATTGAGCATATCGAACGCATTGTCCAATATGACAAGCTTTGCCATCACTTACACCTTTCATTGCAAAGCGGCAGCAACAAAATTCTCGATTCGATGAATCGGCATTACAGCCGAGAAGACTATTTTAGAATAGTTTCGGCACTTCGTGATTTTGATCCGAACTTTGGCATTACGACGGATATTATTGTCGGATTCCCGGGCGAAACAGAAGAAGATTTTCTGGATAGCATCGATGCGGTGAAGCGAAGCGAGTTTGGCAAAGTACACGCGTTCCGTTATTCGGTTCGAAAAGGAACGAAAGCGGCGACTTTTGCCGACATGGTGTCCGGTAAGACGAAGGGTGACCGTGCATCTCGCCTTGAAACCGTCGCGACAGATGTTGCACTGGATTTCCATCGGAGAAACCTGGATCAGACGCAAGTCCTTTTAGCGGAACAGCATGAAGATGGCATGGTTACTGGATATACCGGAAACTACATTAAGGTCTACATACCGGACCCAACGGCGTCCATTTGCGTGGGCGAGTTCTACTCCGTTCGGTTGGTAGAGATATATAAAGACGGCTGCCTCGCTGAGGTAACCGGGAAAGGGGTAAATCATGAGTGATTGTATTTTCTGCTCGCTGGCGAACGGAGAGATTCCAACGGACATGGTGTATGAAGATGAACGTATCGCTTGTTTTCGTGATACGGATCCACAGGCACCGGTTCATGTGCTGATGGTACCGAAGGTACACATCGCTTCCCTCAATGACTTGACGGAAGATGATGCGGACCTGATGGGTTATATGATGCTGAAGATTAAGGAAATCGCCGCATCAGAAGGCTTGGATAACGGTTACCGTGTAGTAATCAACACCGGTGAGGATGGTCAGCAGACGGTGAAGCACTTGCACATCCATCTTCTTGGTAAAAGAAAAATGATCTGGCCACCAGGCTAGGCGATTCTGCAAACGAATTTTGACGATTCGACGGAATGTTTGTACAGCTGAAATAATCAGACGCGAAAAGAGGTGCCCTGTGCGAGAGTAAGAGGGTGCCTTTTTGTGTGCTCGTTTTCTGAAATCCATTCTGGCAATTGATTTTAAATAAGGTGAGATTGTATAATTTATATATGAGTGAGATGAATATTGGGATACAACAGAGTTTAAAGCAAGAATTGAAAATGACGCCGGAGATGCTCCAGTCCATCCGAATCCTTCAGATGAACACGCTGGAACTTTCGGAATATATTGCACAAGAGGTCGAGACGAATCCGGTATTGGAGGAAATGCTGCCCCCAACAGAAGTCATTTCGTCGGAACAATTGCAAGAGCGCATGGAGGACAGGACGATAGACCCGCTTGATGCGTACGATCGTTACGACCGCTATGAGCGATATGATTATTTCGAACGGAGTGGCAATTCATCGAGTGGTGCGAGTAACGATGCTTCTGATTTCGAGAAGTACGTGCATCAAGATGAGACATTGCAGGAGCATTTGCTAGAACAACTCGCTTCGCTTCGAATACCGGAGCGAATTTTTCGTGTGTGTGAATATTTGATTGGTAGCCTGGACGATGATGGCTACCTGCCAGCCGATGAAGAATGGCTGGATGCTGAGCGTGATATGTCTGCTGATGATAATAGACTTAAACATCAAGGCGACAGTCTAAATAATAATGGATTGAATGAACGAAGAGAATTGAACCAAGATGAATATAATCAGGCTTTGGAACTCCTTCAGGGGATGGATCCAATTGGTGTTGGTGCGAGAAACCTACCTGAATGTCTCAAATTACAATTGAAAGAACGCGGTGCGCTTACGCCTCAACTACAGACCCTGATTGATACAATGCTCGAAGATATTGCTTCGAATCAGATCGGAAAGATTGCAAAGATGCTGGGGATTCGCAAGGTGGAAGCCCAGGATTTGGTTGGAATCATTCGCGACTTAGAGCCGAAGCCCGGAAGACGCTTCTCGGATGGACAAGCAGTTCCATTTCTAGTGCCGGATGTTATTGTAGAGAAAATAGGGAATCAATTACATGTTCGTCTGAATGACGATGCGACACCAAGGCTTCAGCTTAGCGGCTACTATCGCAATTTGCTTGCTCGGAACAAAAGAGACCGCGAGGTGTCTATGTACTTATCCGACAAATTTCGTTCGGCAGAATATTTGATGCAAGGAGTGCGTCAGCGGGGAGATACCCTGCTCCGGATTACAGAGGCGATTGTAGCGCATCAAAGTACATTCTTCGAACCCGGAAACAAGTTCCTTTCGCCGCTTACCATGCAAGAACTTGCAGATGAACTAGAACTGAATGTATCGACTGTGAGTCGTGCCATTGACGGTAAATACATGGAGTGCGACGGCGGAATTTTCTCGCTACGGCATTTCTTCGGAAGCGGGGTAACACTTTCGAACAATGATTCAAACGAATCAGATGAGATATCGAGCGTAGCAGTGCACCAGATGATTGTAGACTTAATCAATGATGAAGATAAAACTCACCCACTCAGCGATCAGAAAATTGCAGATTGGCTGATTGCGAACGGTGTACACATTTCACGCCGCACTGTAGCGAAATACCGCGAAGCGGAAGGAATTGAATCGACTTCGAAGCGGAAGAAACTTTGATGTAATAAAAGTGAGGAACTAGAAGAAAGAGGATTAGGAGAAGGAATTCGTGGAAGAAAGACAATATTTTGAAAAAGTGGCGTATATTGTGCCATCCAATCGAATTCAAGCGATGGCAGAACAAACCCTGGCGGAGGAAATGACTCAGGGCTGGATTTCTGTTATTCAAATTGATCCGACTCGCATCCAAGAAGAATATGATCGACTTCTGAATGAGGGCTATGGCTGCATTATTGCGCGAGGCGGAACTTTTCACGATTTGAATGCGCTAGATACAACGGTGCCAGTCGTAGAAGAACGAATTCGAACCGCGGATATTCTCGAAATGACCGCAAAGTATTTTGCGAAACACAGCAAACCGGTATATGTTGTCATTCACGAGGACATGGCTGTGGGACTCGAAAATCTTCAGGCACTGATACCAGAGAAGTTTCGTGTTCGAAGATATCGTTCTATTGAAGATCTCAAGGTCGTGCTTGAAGAAATTCCAGAACAAGAAGCGGAAGTGTTCACTAGTGGTATTGCATCGAAACTGGAGATCCGCAGTGATCTTCATTTATGGGAAATCGTCAATCGGGCACATACGGTGAAGACATCCGCAGAGGCCGCATATAATCTGCTGCAGCAGATGAAGAGCAATATTACGCAAGTGAATATCATGGATTCGGTCTATAACAACATTGATGAAGGAATTTTGATATTCCGTCCGGACAACACGGTGACGGAACTGAACATTCAAGCGGAGAAAATGTTACATTTGGGATTTCGCGAAGCCATTGGCCAGGATGTCTATCAAATTATTCCGGATATGCCACCGAAAAAGAAAGATGGAACTTGCAGTGTTGAAACACCAACGACATTTATGCGTGATGTGAATGGCCGAAAACTGAATTTTTCCATCTATCCGTTTGAATTCTTTCGAGGAAGCATTCGTAACATGGTCATCATCCAAGATGTTACGCGCATTCAAGAGGCAGAACGCAAAATCCGTATGCAGCTTTCGAAGAAAGGGTTGGTTGCGGAGCGAACTTTTGATGATGTCATCACGAACGAACCCGTTATGGAACATGTAGTGAACCGTGCAAAACGAGTTGCAACGTTCGATGGGTCGGTTCTCATCTACGGAGAGAGTGGAACGGGTAAAGAACTGTTCGCGCAGAGTATTCATAACGCAAGTGAACGACGAAATGGCCCGTTTGTTGCAGTCAACTGCGGAGCTTTGACGGATTCACTTCTGGAGAGTGAACTCTTCGGTTATGTAGGTGGCGCTTTCACCGGCGCACGTAAGGAGGGAAAAGCAGGTCTCTTTGAATTAGCACACCGCGGAACGATTTTCTTGGATGAAATCAACAGTACGACGATGAGTCTTCAGACGAAAATCCTTCGCGTTCTCGAAGAACGACAAGTTATGCGTGTTGGATCGGACTACGTGATTCCGTTGGATATTCGTATTATTTCGGCAAGTAACACGAACCTGAGTCAGGATGTTGAACAGGGGCGTTTTCGCCGAGATCTTTTCTTCCGCTTGAACACATTCCAGGTGCTCATTCCGCCAGTACGCGAACGAAAGAAGGATATCGTTCCTCTTTTCAAATATTATTACCGGGAGTTCAGTGGACACGAACCGGAACTGGCGCCGGAATTCATCCGCGACCTGGAATCCCACTATTGGCTCGGTAATGTCCGTGAGCTTCGAAGCGTTGCACTGCGATATCACGCATTCGATGGCGATAATTCGCGAAACGACATTTTGAATCTGACAACAGATGGACCCGATGGAAGCAACGCCAATTCGCTGGAAACAAGTTCAGCTGCGCCAGAAGAATTTTCGACTCCACAGACGAGTGAAACCAAGACGACAGAATCTGCAATGAACGATTCTGTCCGAGAACTATCTGCTAGTGTCAATTTCACCGATGATGAAACCGTATCGCTTGCAGATCTCAGTAAAGTGGTCGAAGACCTCGTCATCGAATCCCTTGAAGGACGCGGCTTGACGAAGTCTCAGATTGCCCAGAAACTCGGCATCAGTCGCCAGGCACTTTATAAGAAATTAAAGAAAACCGAAGAATATAAATAGCGCGTATAAAATCATGCGATAAGAACTCCTCGACAACTTGCGTTGACAACCAAATGTGACATACAAAACTGCTGCTGTCAAATAAAGTTGTCAACCATGATTGACGCACCTCGTCAAAATTAGTTGCTTTGGGAACCTCGGCAGGGCGAATTTGTTTTTAACGAAAAAACTTGATAAAAAAATCATGCCGAAAAGCCTTGAAATATAAGGAGTTTATAAATTAAATAAAAATTATTAGAAGCGTGTCAACAAAGTTGGCACGCTTCTTGCTTTATATATAAGTGAGGACGAAATGACGTCATTCGTTCTCAAGAAGATAACAATTAAGGTTGAAATTAACATCCCACAACCTTTTAAAGTAACAACTATGATGAGTAATGGAGGTTGACAATGCAGACAACAATTTTTGAAGGCGTAAGAGTTCTGGACTTCACCGATTTCTTGGCTGGTCCTCTCTGCGGAATGTATTTGGCCGATTTCGGCGCTGAGGTAATCAAAGTGGAAAACCTGAGAGCAGGCGGAAACTTCGTTCGTAACGCAATGCCAAGAGAGCCAAAGACCAACAGAAGTATGTACTTCCAGAATTTGAACAGAAATAAGAAGGACGTAGCAATCGATCTGAAGTCCGAAGAAGGAAAGAAGATGTTTGCAGAATTGATTAAATCCGCTGACGTTCTGGTACAGAACAACCGTCCGGGCGTTATGGAAAGACTGGGATTCGGTTGGGAAGAAGTTCATGAACTGAACCCTCGTCTAATCTACGCATCCGTTTCCGGATATGGACAGACGGGTACTGGTAAGAGAAAGCCAGGATATGACCTGATTGCTCAGGCTATGGGTGGATCGATGTCTATCACTGGTTGGCCAGATAGCGAGCCACTGAGAGCCGGCATGGCAATCGGTGACCTGATGGGTGGTCTGAACGCAATGATCGGTGTTGCTTCTGCTCTGTTTGCAAGAGAGAAGACTGGTGTTGGTGACTATATCGACATCGCTTTGGTAGACTGCATCGTTTCCGGACTGGAAGCAAAGATGATGGAATACCTCTACACGGGTAAGAACGTTGGCCCTACTGGTAACCGGTACATCACATCTGCTCCATATGACTGCTACAAGGCAAAGGATGGATATTATGTAATCGCTTCCGGAACAGACGTACACTTCCAGAAGCTGTCCGCAGCAATGGGCATGCCAGAACTGAATGACGATCCAAGATTCTGCGGTACACAGGAAAGAAGAAAGAATTGGGAGCCACTGAAGGAAATCCTCAACAAGTGGGGCGAGGATAAAACAACAAAGGAATGCATCGCTATCATCGATGAAGCAGGCGTTCCAGCTGGCCCAATTTACAACTGCGAACAGATTGCAAATGACGAGAACATTGCAGTAACCAGAGAGATGATCGTAGAGGTAGAGCATCCAGAAGCTGGCACACTGAAGGTTCTGGGTAACCCTATCAAGTTCGGAACATATAAGGCTGCTTACAAGAAGGCTGCACCAGATCTGGGTGAGAACAACGATGAAATCTTCGCTTCCCTTGGATTCAGTGAAGAGGAAATCGCTGACGCAAGAGCAAAGGGTGCGATTAACTAATTTCGTTCATGCGAGCCGGACCTCTTCGGAGGCTGGCTACCTGATTTTATCCATAATACCTAAATACATATAAGCCATTTGATTCTCTTGGATCGGTGCGATATCTGAGGTGTCGCGCCGACCAACTCGAATCACTCAGGCAAATCACAGAATCACAAAGGAGTAAATAATGGCACAGCTACCAAAGAAAGTAGAAATCATGGAAGTCTGCCCAAGAGACGGCTGGCAGAACCATCCAGTGATTATTCCTACTGAGACAAAGATTAAATACATTAAGAAAATGATCGATTATGGCGCAAAGAGAATGGATGCCACTTCGTTCGTACATCCGAAGTATGTACCACAGATGGCAGATTGCTTCGACGTAATCGCTGGCGTTAAAGATTATGCGAAGGAAAAAGGATGTATCCTGTACGGATTAACTCTGAACGGTAAGGGCGTTGAGAACGCAATGAAGACCGGACTGGAGTATGTATCCTTCGTTCTGTCCGTTAGTGAAGAACATAATTTGAGAAATTCGAAGAGAACAATTGAAGAATCCAGACAGATTTTCCGTGACCTCGTTCCAAAGGCAGAAGGTCTGAACATTTCCCTGGCCCTTCCTTGCGTATTCGGATCTCCGTTTGGCGATAAGATTGATATGGGCCTGGTTAAGGACATTATCGAAGAAGCGTTCGACCTTGGAATCAAGGAAATCGGACTCGCTGATACCGCTGGTGTCAGCACACCGGCACATACCAGAGAAGTTCTGCAGAACATTAAGACTTATCTGGATCCAGAACTGTCGTCCATCCACCTGCACGATACACGTGGCATGGGACTGGCAAACGCATATGTTGCACTCGAAGAAGGTTATACAAAGTTGGATGCTTCCTTGGGCGGAATGGGTGGCTGCCCATTTGTTCCAGGTGCAAAGGGCAACATTGCAACAGAAGATCTCGTAAACATGTGCGAATCGATGGGTATCGAGACAGGTTACAACCTGGATCAGGTATGCAAAGATGCACTCACAATGGGCGAAGAGATCGAAGCTAAGGTTGTAAGCAGCTTGACTGCGGTCTGCGGACACGAGTAAGCGCTGCAATAAATAATGCTTGATTGGAAACGGTGGCATGATGTACTATTTTTCCCAGAGTAGCACGCCGTTTCTGATTAGGCCGTATACGTCATTGTTTGAAAGAACATTAATTAAAATGCAGCGAAAGCTGCAAGGTAGGAGGACTTATGAACTTCACAAAATCACAGAGAGTCGGCCTGATTCTAGGACCGGTTATTGCATTGATTTTCTGCTTCCTCTCGCTTCCAGGTCTGGATGATGTTGCAACCAGAGTTGTAGGCTTGACACTGTGGATGGTAGTTTGGTGGGTAACCACACCAGTTCCACTGTGGGTTACTGCATTGCTTCCAATTGCCGGCAGTATTGTAATGAACATCGCTGGGGATGAAGCACTGGAAAGCGGATTGAACACTTATGCATCGTATGGTGCACCGGTAACCGTCATGGTAATCGGCGTATTCGTACTCGGTGCTGTTATCGAGAAATGGAATCTCCATAAGAGAATCGCACTGAATATCCTGAATCTGTTCAAGGGTAAACCGGTTGCTGTAGTATTTGGATTCGGTATTGCTACTGGTCTGATTTCCATGTTCATGTCGAACACAACCGCAGTTGCAATGCTGCTGCCAATCGCAATGGCACTGAACACGCAGCTGGGATTTACCGCAAAGGACGGATTCTCTAAAGCACTGGTTCTGACCACTGCATATGCTGGTTCCATCGGTGGTATGGCTACTGTAATTGGATCTGGTACGAACATGGCTTCGGTAGGACTGATCAAGGACCTCGTTGGTATCGACATGTCCTTCACAGACTGGCTGACCATCGGATTGCCATTCGTTATCCTGATTCTGCCACTGTCCGTACTGGCTATTTGCAAGATGTTCCACGTTAAGGATTATGACCTTGGTGATACTCAGGTTATCAAGAACGAATTGGAAGCTCTCGGACCGATGAGCAAGGCAGAAAAGATTGCTACTGTATACCTGATCATCACAATTCTGGTATTCGTATTCAACGATCAGATTACTTCGCTGGTTCCTTGGCTGCAGTACATCACGAACGAAGGATGGGGTATCGTTGTCCTTGTTCTCGCGTTCATGATTCCGGTTGACTGGAAGAATGGTCAGTTCCTGATGGATGGAAAATATGCAGTAGAAAAGATTTCCTGGGGTACATTCGTACTGCTGGGTGGTGCGCTGACTCTGGGTGGAATGTTCAACACATCCGGCGTTGCTGGTTGGATTGCATCTGGCCTCGGATTCCTGAAGAGCTGGCCAAAGCTGGCAATTCTGATCTTCCTTTGCGTAATCGTATCCGTCTTGACAGAGGCAGTTTCCAACTTCGTAGTAGTTGCTGCATTCATGCCTGCATTGGTAGGACTTGCTGACACCGTTAACATGAGCCCGATGTTCATCCTGATGGCGGTTGCACTGTCTTCTTCGTTGGCATTCATGCTTCCTTCCGGAACACCTCCAAATGCACTGGTATTCGGTACCAACTATCTGGAAACAAAGGATATGGTCAAAGCTGGTCTGGTTGTTAAGATTATCGGAATCATTCTGTTCCCAATCGTAATGTTCCTGATTGCACAGCCACTGTCCCCATTGTTCTAGGGAAAAACGCATTGAACAAGACTTCATGTCTTTTCAAAATACAATATCATTAACCCAACAGAAAACCTCCTCTTTACCGGACTGTAAAGAGGAGGTTTTCATTTTGTATACGTCACTAGAATAAAGAAGAACATTAAGCTTTATTCTGGACTATCTTATTCGGGACAGGATTCGCGCAGAATCAGCCGGTTTCGACTCTGGTGTGACTCCGGCGCTGCAGAGATTCCTGTTCGGATGCGGTGAATCGCCATTGCTGCAGCGTGTTCCGCCATGTCGATGGTCGACATTTCGATGACCGACAGCGACGGCGTGCAGAACTTTGTAATATTCGGATCCCCAATGGCGAAACTGAGAATTTTCAATTCATCTGGAATTTGGATTCCTTCCCGCTCGAAGATGTATGTTGCGCCTAAGGAAATCGTCTCCGTCATTGCGATGAGTAATTCCGGGCGACTTTCCATCTGAAGCATCCTTCTTGCGGCGGATGCGCCGCTTTCATATCGATCTTCAATCTGGAAATCGAATTCTTCTGGTAAAAGTATATTATATTCATCCAACGTATTTCGAAGAATCTCCATTCTTCGGTCGTATGCAGTATACGAATGATTGCCGCGGAAAAGAGCGACTTTTCGAATTCCTTTATCAGAAATAAGTGAAACGGCATCTCGTATTGCAGTCTCTTCTTCTGCAAGAACGCTGGAAAATTGTCTGCTGCTACGGTTGAAAAGAATAAGTGGGAGAACTGGACTCAGTGATTCAATGTATTCGGAATCCTTTGCACTGGTTGCTCCAATAATTGCAACGTTATAATTAGATTGATCGAGAAGTTCTTTCTGTTCGCATAAATAATCGTTGCGATAACCTCGGATGACGAGGTCACAATCCAATCCTTGACGGTTCACTTCCGTGCGAATACTGTCCAGAATCAACGATGCATAACTGATTCGATGATCCATTGGCCAGTAGAGTGCGATGGTTGGCCTCTCTTTCGTGGAAGAACGAAGCTTTCTTGCGGTACTGCTCGGCTTGTATTTAAGCTTCGCGGCAGCCTCCATCACCTTCTGCGCGGTAATGTCGCTAACTTTCATCTCTTTGGCTTTGCCATTCAATACGAATGAAACGGTCGATGTGGATACACCAGCGAGTGAAGCCACGTCTTTGATGGTTGCCATAAATCCTATACTCCTTTCAACTTATAGAAATTCTCTCACAAAAGCAGATATATGTCAAGGCGAAATTAAAACGTTTTAGCCTATGGTAATAAAGGATATTGACAATCAACTAAAACGATTTTATAATATAGCGGTCGAGAAACGAAGATTAACTAAAATTTCGCTAGATATCGCTTCGGAGCGGATAATTGCGAATTTATATATGAGTTATAGAAAATATGCGTTGATGCAGCTTGAAACTTACTTAAATATTTGAAATTTCCATAAAGATATGGTTATAAGCTTGCGTGAAGAGGTGAATAAAGGAGGGAAGAATGAACATTGCTGTAATTTCGTTAATTGTATTCTTGGTCACAGTCATCATCGGAATCCTTACTAAGGTGAACTGCGGTTTGGTCGCAATGATATCTAGTTTTATATTAGTAACATTCTGTGTAAAAGACATGACGTTTGCTGATCTTTACACCGATAGCTGGCCATCTAAGATTTTCTTCATGATGTTAGCGGTAACCATGCTCTTCGGTATGGCAGGCGCGAATGGCACGATGGAACTTATCGCAAGAAGGGTAATCATGCTCATGAAGGGACGCGCAAAGTTGATGCCGCTCTTCATATTTCTTTTGACGTTCGTGTTGGCCGCAACAGGCGGCGGCCCCGGAATCGCACCGATGATTATGCCAATTGCGATGAGTCTCTGTGCCCAGACTGGAATGTCCGTATTGATGATGGGCATAATTATTGAAGCGGCAGCGGGATCTGGCGGAATGTCGCCGATTGCGACAAATGGAATTATTGCCCAAGGCTGTGCAGAACAAGCCGGTGCCGATAATTATATGGGAATGTACATACCGTATGTACTTCTTATGGTGATGGAAGCGACGATAGTCTATTTCTGGCGTGGCGGCCATAAAGTCGAAAACGTAGCACCGGAAGTCCTGGGAATGGAGACACCAAAGATGAATCGCGGGCAGAAACTCACAACGCTGGTAATTGTTTGTGTTATCTGCAGCGTTATCTTCTTCGGCATGGATGTAGCGTCTTCCGCAATTGTTGGCGCGGCGGTTCTGATGGTGTTTGGCGTTATGAAGGATCGTAAAGCTATCATGACCGTCAATTGGAACACACTACTCCTTGTGAGCGGAATGTTCATGCTCATTCAGGTGGTGACAAAATGCGGTGGCATTGATTTGATCTCCAGCGTAATCATGAAATTCATCACGCCGAGAACCAGTACCGGCGTAATGTGCCTCTTGAGTGGTCTGCTCGCTGTTGTTACCAGTTCCTCTGGGGTGGTCATGCCGACACTGATTCCGGTTTGCGGAAGTCTTGCATCGAGTACAGGTGTATCGGTTAACCTGCTGGTAGCAGGCGTGTGTGCAGGTGCTAATAGTGCGTTCTACAGTCCTTTCTCGGTACTCGGCTCTATGACGATGTCGATGTATCCGGACACTGTTGACCGCGATAAAATTTTCGTCAAGCATCTCGAACTGACGGGAATTTCAATTGCTTTCGCATCGGCACTAGCGTTCCTTGGCTTCAACGGCCTGTTTTTATAGGAAACGTACAGGAAAATAATTGTACTTTTTCAAATACAATCCGAAAACAAAACAAACAAATTGCAATAATTTTACAAAGATTTTTCTAAAAAAATCGTCCGCTTCCTCGAAAACTTCCGGAGAAGCGGGCTTGTTTTTAGCCGAAAAAAGACGAAAATTGAGAAATCCATAAAGAAATTACAAGAAAGAACCTTAAAATTTATGGAAAATCCAAAGAAATTCTGCTTCCTAAAAATAAGTTGAAAACCACTTTGGGAAACGCGTGAGACGGTGTATAATATGCCAGCCTGGAAAGGCTTGAAATGCAACGGATACAAAATCAACTCAGTCGAAAAAATGCGAAAAAAATATTTGAAAAAGACTTGCGTTATATAGAAAGGTCCGATATAATAATAAAGCTTGTTTAAGGCGATGAAGCAGGAAGTTGCTGAGCTATCAGGTAATTTCTGCCGAGAATTGTCCTCGCTGGACGGGGGCGAAGGGTTTCGCTTGTTTTGTTTTGAGCATTCAACTAGGAAACGCTCGAACGGGTGTGTGAACAGTTGAGAGCCCTTGGCAATGCATCGAAGTCCTGTACAAGCATAGCGAAAACAGTACAAATTATAGG
>CAVFWT010000003.1:0-28182 GCA_963626305.1 bacterium
TGCACCGGGTCCGATACTGCCTACGAGCATAGCACGGAACTTTCTTCGCTCGGCAATGTGTTCCTACGCCAGAAACAACTTTGCCGAACGCTGACTGGTAATCCATACGCCCCTCACCCGTGATGACGAAATCCGCATCTTCAAGAAGTTCATCGAAATGAAGTAAGTACAGAATTGTCTCAATGCCAGACTGGATCTTTGCAGGGGTAAAAGCAAGTAGCCCCGCGCCAAGACCTCCGGCCGCTCCTGCACCTTCGATATCTCGTACGCTTTTTCCAGTCGCTTCTTCCGCTTTCTGAATGTAGTGTGCCATCCAAGCATCCACAATTGGAAGCTGTTCATCGGTAACGCCTTTCTGTGGACCGTAGATATAGGTGGCACCGGTTTCCCCGAGAAGTGGATTCTTTACATCGCTCATGATGGTGATTGTGGTATCTGAAATGCGAGGGTCAAGGTCCGCCAAGTCGATGGTGTCCACCTTCGTCATCGAATTCGGCACCGGTGGAAGTAGATTTCCATCACAATCCAAGAAACGGACGCCGAGTGCAGCGGCCATACCCATACCACCGTCGTTGGTGGCACTGCCGCCTAGGCCAATATAAATCTTGCGGCAAGACTGATTGATTGCGTCGAGTATCATCTCACCGGTGCCGTAAGTAGACGCTGCGAGGACATCACGCTGTTCATCCGATATGAGTGTGAGTCCGGAGGCCGAAGCCATGTCCATGATGGCGATGCGGTTTTCTGTATCCATCGTGCTATTTCTCGAAACACGATTGCTTCCGGTAGCAGGTGTGCCACTTGGCTCGCGGAAGATTCCATATCTTGCTGGAATTTCGTCCCCAAGCGGTGCGTGAACGGTGCAAGTTCGTTCCGTACCGTTCAGCGCGTGAAGAAGCGCATCGGCAGTGCCTTCTCCACCGTCTGCCAGCGGAAGCGAGTGGACGATTGCATCTGGGCAGACTTCTGCGGCAGCTTTGGCCACCAATTGGCAGATGCGAAGAGCCGAAAGCGACCCTTTGAATGAATCTGGTGCGACAATAATTTTCATGAATTTCCCTTTCCCAATACCGATGGCGATACTAGATTTTGACCACCGAATATATTACACTGAATATAATAAAAGCATAATTATACTGTGCTTCTTGCAATCGAGCTTCTCGATTGAGTTTTATTATATCAAGCAAACAGGTGATTTGCTATCCTTCTAATGGAGGAAGACAAAACAAAAGGGACAAATTCATTAAAGTTGATTTAGGAGAAGAGAAAAAGGAGACGGAGAGATGAGCATTTCAGCAGATATTCTCGGAAACTATGCGCCAATCGATGAAGCGAAAGTGGATCGAGATTTGCAGAAAGAGATTGCAGCGAACCAGAAGAAGTTCGTTGTACTTGATGATGACCCAACTGGCGTACAGACGGTACACGATGTATCGGTGTATACGCATTGGGATTTGGAAGATTTGAAAGATGGAATGGAAGAAGAACAGAAATTGTTCTACATACTTACCAATTCCCGTGGCTTTACGGAAGAGCAGACCATTCAGGCACATAAAGAAATTGCAACTGCGACCCATGAAGCTGCGAAACAGACGGGAAAAGAGTACCTTTTCGTCAGCAGAAGCGACAGCACGCTTCGTGGCCATTTCCCATTAGAGACTGAAATCCTAAGCGAAGCCTATGCGAAGAATACCGGAACGTCAATCGATGGAGAAATTCTTTGCCCATTCTTCAAAGAAGGCGGCCGATTTACATTGAACAATATTCATTATGTAAAGTATGGCGATGAATTGGTACCAGCGAACGAGACGGAATTCGCAAAGGATCCAACATTCGGATACAGCAGTCTTACGATGCCAGAATATATCGAAGAGAAGACGCATGGGAAATATCGTGCAGAGGATGTCACTTGCATTTCGCTGGAAGATATTCATAACATGGATTACGATGCAATCGAAAGACAGTTGCTGGCCGTATCTGATTTTAACAAGGTTGTGGTAAATGCGGTCGATTATCCGGATCTTAAAGTTTTCTGCGTGGCACTGTACCGCGCGATGGCGAAGGGAAAGAACTTTGCCTTCCGCACGGCAGCGTCGCTTGTACAGGTGATGGGTGGAATCAGCAAGGAACCGCTTCTCACGAGAGAGAAAATGGTGACGCTGGAAAGCAATAACGGTGGCGTCATTGTTGTTGGCTCTCATACGGACAAGACGACGAGACAGCTGGCATGCCTTCAAGAGATGGATGATATCGAATTTGTTGAGCTCGATGCAACATTGGTGCGCGATGAAGAGGCCTTTGCGAAAGAAGTACAGCGCTGCCTTGCGAAAGAGGAAGCGTGCATTCGTGCGGGTAAGACGGTATGCTGCTACACAACGCGTGGACTAATCACTGCGGATACGGGAGACAAAGAGGATGAACTGCGATTGTCCGTTCGCATTTCCGATGCGGTGCAGTCGCTTGTTGGAAGACTGACTGTAACGCCAAGCTTTGTCATTGCGAAAGGTGGAATTACATCCAGTGATGTCGGAACGAAGGCACTGGCCGTTCGTAAAGCAAACGTGCTGGGACAGATTCAGCCGGGCATTCCGGTGTGGCAGACGGGTTCGGAGAGCCGCTTCCCGAAGACCCCGTATGTTATTTTTCCAGGGAATGTCGGAGAAGACGAAACGCTTCGCGTAGCGGTGGAAGTACTGCTTGGGAAATAACGAAGTTGTACGAATTTAACAAGGAATGGAAACAGTGTTGTTAAATCCTACAACGTCTTAGACGCGAGTAAAAAAACCTTTAATTTTCAAGGGTTTTGTGCTATATTAGAATACAATTTAAAAAAATAATTATCGCATTGCTTAGAGTATAGAGAAAGAGGTGTAAAATGGCAATTGTTCTTCAGGAACCATCGAGAACTTTTAGTGAATATCTGTTGATTCCGGGCTACTCCAGTGCAGAAGCTCGCCCAGAGAATGTATCCCTTAAAACTCCAGTTACCAAATTCAAGAAGGGAGAAGAACCGGCAATTACGATGAACATTCCGCTGGTATCTGCTGTAATGCAGGCAGTATCGGATGATCGTATGGCTGTCGCTCTCGCAAAGGAAGGCGGAATTGCTTTTATCTACGGATCTCAGTCCATCGAAGACCAGGCGAATATGGTTCGCAAGGTTAAGAGCTACAAGGCTGGTTTTGTAGTTAGTGATTGCAACCTGAAACCGGATCAGACACTGAAGGATGTTCTTTATCTGAAGGAGAAGACTGGTCATTCTACTATCGCTATCACCGAAGACGGTTCTGCAAACGGCAAACTGATGGGCCTGGTAACCAGCAAGGATTACCGCGTAAGCCGCATGGATGCAGACACACCGATTTCCGAATTCATGACACCAATCGACAAGGTCATCTACGGTCAGGAAGGTATCTCTCTTTCGGAAGCGAACGATATCATCTGGAACAACAAAGTCAACCAACTGCCAATCGTTGACAAGGATATGCACCTCAAGAGCCTTGTATTCCGTAAGGATTATGATTCTCACAAGTCGAATCCGAATGAACTTCTGGATGAGAACAAGAGATACGTTGTCGGTGCTGGAATCAACACCAGAGACTATAAGGAACGTGTTCCGGCTCTGGTTGAGGCAGGCGTTGACGTAATGACAATTGACTCTTCGGAAGGTTACTCGGAGTGGCAGGCACTGACGCTGAAGTGGATTCGTGACACTTATGGTGATTCGGTAAAAGTAGGTGCCGGAAATGTTGTAGATAAGGAAGGATTTGACTTCCTCGTTGCACAGGGTGCGGATTTCGTCAAGATTGGTATTGGCGGTGGTTCCATCTGCATCACTAGAGAACAGAAGGGTATCGGCCGTGGTCAGGCTTCTGCTGTTCTCGAAGTTGCAAAAGCAAGAGACGAATATTATGAAAAGACTGGAATCTATGTTCCAATTTGCTCCGATGGCGGTATCGTTCACGATTACCACATGACATTGGCTCTGGCAATGGGATCCGATTTCATCATGCTGGGAAGATATTTCGCTCGTTTCGATGAATCTCCATCGGCAAGAATCATGGTGAACGGCAATTACATGAAGGAGTACTGGGGCGAAGGTTCCGCAAGAGCTCGTAACTGGCAGCGTTACGATTTGGGTGGCGATGCGAAGCTGAAGTTCGAGGAGGGCGTTGACTCTTACGTTCCGTATGCAGGATCCCTTCACGACAACGTAAAGTTGTCCTTGGACAAGGTAAAATCAACCATGTGCAACTGCGGAGTTCTCGATATCAAGCAGCTTCAGAGAGAAGCAAAGCTGACCCTGGTATCGGCAACCAGTATCGTTGAGGGTGGCGCTCATGACGTCGTTCTCAAGGATAACAGCATTGCAAGTGTGAGACGCTAATTGTATAATATAAATGCGTCAGCGGTTTGACGCTGACGCATTTTTTATTCTCGGAATATCGATTGCGTGTGGCCTGTGGTAGCAACTATATTCAATGGATATCGAGAAGAATATTCTAAAGAATTTTAAGAGAAGTAAGAAGTTAAAGAAGAGGTACGAAATGGCACAGAACAAAATCCTGATTCTGGACTTCGGCGGTCAGTACAATCAGCTGATTGCTCGACGCGTTCGTGAATGCAACGTGTATTCCGAAGTTCACAATTTCGATGGAATTACCCTGGACAAGATCAAAGAGTTTGACCCGAAGGGCATTATTTTTACCGGCGGTCCGCAGAGTGCATACGGTGAAGGTGCACCGAGCATCGATGACGGCGTATTTAAGCTTGGCATTCCGATTATGGGAATCTGCTATGGTGCACAGCTGATGGCTTATCGCTTGGGTGGTAAAATCGATTCGGCTCCGACCAGCGAATACGGTCATGCAGAGGTAACCATCGATGACAAGGGAGGCATTCTGAAATCCGCAGATGATGTAAATGTCTGCTGGATGAGCCATACCGACTACATCAGCGAACCACCGGCTGGATTTGTCATTACTGCACATACGGAGCATTGCCCGGTGGCAGGAATGGAGGACCGCGAACGCGGATTCTATGCAGTTCAGTTCCACCCGGAAGTAAATCACACGGCACATGGGGCAGAGTTCATTCGTGACTTCGTCCTGGACGTATGCCAGTGCGAGCAGGAGTGGAAGATGGATTCTTATGCAGAATCTCAGGTACAGGCACTTCGTGAGAAAATCGGTGACGGCAAGGTGCTGCTCGCACTTTCCGGTGGTGTGGATTCCAGCGTTGTTGCCGGCCTTCTTTCGAAAGCAATCGGCAAGCAGCTGACTTGCGTTTTCGTAGATCATGGTCTTCTCCGTAAGAATGAGGCAGAGGAAGTATCCCAGGTGTTCGGACCAGAAGGCCCATTCGATCTTAATTTTATCTGCGTCGATGCAAAGCAGCGTTACTATGACAAGCTCGCAGGTGTTACAGAGCCAGAGCGTAAAAGAAAAATCATCGGCGAAGAGTTTATCCGAGTATTCGAAGAAGAGGCGAAGAAAATCGGTAAGGTGGACTTCCTAGCACAGGGAACCATTTATCCGGATATCATCGAGTCCGGTCTGGGCAAGTCGGCGGTAATCAAGTCGCACCATAACGTTGGTGGCTTGCCAGATTACGTAGATTTCAAGGAAATCGTTGAGCCTCTTCGCATGCTGTTCAAGGACGAGGTTCGTGAACTGGGCCGCGAAATCGGACTGCCGGATTATATCGTAGATCGTCAGCCGTTCCCAGGCCCAGGTCTTGGAATTCGTATCATTGGCGAAGTCACTGCAGAGAAGGTAAAGATTGTACAGGATGCAGATGCGATTTACCGTGAAGAAATTGCAAAAGCCGGACTGGACAAGAGCATCAGCCAGTACTACGCTGCCCTGACCAACATGCGCTCTGTTGGCGTAATGGGTGACTTCCGTACTTATGATTATGCGGTAGCTCTTCGTGCTGTACAGACGACGGATTTCATGACTGCAAACGCAGTGGAAATTCCATGGAATGTACTCCAGAAAGTTATGACGAGAATCGTAAACGAAGTAGATCACGTGAACCGCGTATTCTACGATCTCACCAGCAAACCACCTGGGACAATCGAAATGGAATAATTTGATTCCATTTCGGATGAAGCATATCCTAAAATAACGATATTTAAAGCCCGGCCAATCAATGCGATTAGCCGGGCTTCTGTGTGCCTAGAAACAACGAAGTTGCTGTTCCCTGAATCGGAAGCCGAGTCTTTACAGCAGGCATGCGTTTATTTCATGGGATGCATGTCTTTACAGAATCGAAATTGCATTCTATAATGGAAATGGTTTGACTTAGAAATAACGATTTGAGTAAATGGAGGTTGCAAGGTGAATACCGAACAGAACAAAGGATATCTTATGGTCCTGGCAGCAGGTTCTTTGTGGGGAACCATCGGCTTTTTCTCAACGATGCTGTCGAATATGGGGATGCCGTCGAATTCGGTGGCTTTCTTCCGCGTGCTTTCAGCGAGCATCGTCCTAGCTGTGATTTTGCTGGTAAAAGGAAAAGGCGTCAGCCTGTTTAAAGCGAGCAAGCGAGGCTTGTTCTCCTGCATGCTGGTTGGATTCATTTCGCAGGCACTCTATAACATGTGCTATATGAGCACAATTGAATTGAGCGGAATGGCGACTGCTGCTGTATTCCTCTATACATCGCCAATCTACGTGGCGATTATATCGCGAATCTTATTCAAGGAACCGCTGACAACGAATAAAATCGTTGCCATTGCAATCAATATTATCGGATGCGTGTTAGCGGTAACCGGCGGAAGCTTTGCAGATATGAAACTGTCCACCAAAGGTATCATCATGGGTATCCTGGCTGGCTTCTGCTATGCGCTCCTGCCAATTCTGTCTAAGCTCGGTGCAGATAACGAAGATTCTTTTACCGCAGCTTTCTATGGGCAAGCTTTTGCGGTGCTGCTCCTGTTCTTTATTATCCGTCCATATAATGGCATTGGATGTGCTTTTACCTGGAAAGTGCTCCTGGTGCTGATTGGCTTTGGACTCGTTCCATCGGCACTCGGATACATCGTATACTACGCAGGAATCAGCCGAATTACAGAAACTTCAAGAATTCCGGTGCTGGGATCGGTGGAAACGGTGGTCGCCGCCATTGTCGGATTGATTGCGTTTGGACAGGGAATCAGCCTGGTGAAGGTTGTTGGAATCGCCCTGGTCTTGATTTCCATCGGAATCATGAATGCGAAGCAGAAAGAAAGTGCACTTGCGTAGTACTGCGAAGTAATGCGTGTAGGCTGTGTGGCGAAGTTATCGCATAGTGATGCATGACTTGAAATCCGTCACTCAGCAATCCTGCTCGAATCCCAATAGAGAAACATTGAAATCCTAAGTATCATGCGTTATGATACTTAGGATGTGTTTTTTTGAAGGAGAGCAATATGTTGCATTACATAGTGCCGCCACTAATCGGGGCGGTGATTGGATATTTTACGAATTATATTGCGGTAAAAATGTTATTTCGGCCGCGCAAGGAAATCCGAGTATTCGGACGAGTTCTTCCGTTCACACCGGGCGCTATCCCGAAGAACAAACCGCGTCTAGCAAAAGCGGTTGGCGACGTCGTGGAGAACACGTTCTTTGACGAAAATACCATTGCGGAGCGTTTTCTCACTGAAGAATCGGTGAATCGTGCCGTGAATCAAATTGTCTGCGCACTCGATCGACCAATTTGTGATCTTGGAACGGATGTGCTGGGTTCCCAGAAACGATACTACCATGCGGTGCATCGCACTTCGGAGGTAGCAGCGAATACGCTGCTGCAGGAACTTCAGCGAAGCGAAGTGATTGAAGAGGTTTCGAATTCGTGCATCGACCGAATTGTGGAGCAACTTCGAAGCAGCATGTTTGGTATGTTCTTGACGGATAAGCTGATTGAATCGGCAAAAGAATTGGTGCAGACTGAGATCCGGCATGAACTCGATGAGAAAGGGGAAGAATTCCTCACGCAGGAATTTGAATCCAAGCTGCAGTTATGGGGAAAGGATTCTCCTTCTCAGCTCGCTTTCGAGATGGGATGTCCGGATGCGCGTATGCAGGATGCTGTGCGCCGTGTGTATACGATGGCAATTCGCAAAGGCGTGCCGCTTCTGGTGAAGAAGATTCACATTTCCCAGATGATTGAAGAACAGATTAATGCGATGTCGACAGATGAATTGGAAGATCTCGTTCTGTCGGTAATGAAGCACGAGCTGAGCCTGATTGTTAACCTTGGTGCAATCATCGGTCTGGTACTGGGCATGCTGAATTTGATTTTCTAGAAAGATGTTTTTAACACGGTAATGGCAATGATACAATGAATTCAGAACAGATGTGGAATTTGAATTCGCAGAAATTATTTTTTATAAAATAAAGGTTTGATGTTAAAGGAGTAGAAATGCTGACATACGATGAAATCAGAGAACTTTGCAATACGACGAATCCGTTTGCAAACAACTTGGGTATTGAGGTTAAGGAAATTAAAGAAGGATATTCTAGAGTAGAAGTGCCGGTGCACGATGGGCTCCTCAATTTGGCAGGATCCGTGCATGGCGGAATGCTCTTCACATTGTGCGACGTAGCAAGCGGTGCGGCGGCATCGTCTTATCAGAATAAGGCGACGACGGTAGACAGCTCGTTCCATTTTCTACGTCCTGCACTCAATTGCAAGAAATTGTGTGCGATTGCAAAGGAAGTGAAGCACGGAAAGCGCATCATGGTTTTCGATGTGGAAGTTTTCAACGAAGATGAAAAGCTGCTTTGCAAAGGCATCTATACGATGATGCAGCTGAAGTTCCCATTCGAGAAGAAAGACGCCGACGCGAAGTAGTTCTTCTGGGGTGTGCGGAATTGTATGGGCGAGGACGTTACCAATCCTGTTCGAGGCGTTGGAACGAACCAGGCCAAATCATTCAAAAGTAGTTCTAGAGTATAGATAGGTGGATAATATGAAGAAAGAAGATATCAAGTATCAGGCATATGTGCAGATTCTCAAAGAAGAATTGGTTCCCGCAATGGGTTGCACTGAGCCGATTGCACTCGCTTATGCAGCTGCAAAGGCGCGTGAAATTCTGGGTAAGCTCCCAGAACAGGTACACATCGGTGCCAGCGGAAGTATTATTAAGAATGTGAAGAGCGTAATCGTTCCGAATACGAATCATCTCAAAGGAATCCCAGCAGCTGCCTGTGCTGGCATTGTTGCGGGCGATGCATCGAAGGAACTGGAAGTTATCGCCGATGTAACTCCAGAACAAGCAGACCAAATTGCGGAATACATGCAGGATACACCGATTACGGTGGAACACGTGGACAACGGCTGTGTATTCGATATCATTGTGGAGGTCACAGCCGGAGAGGATACGGCAAAAGTTCGCATTGCCAACTACCATACGAACATTGTTCGAATGGAGAAGAATGGTGAAATCTTGCAATACGTTCCGGTGACGTCCGAGAGCGAAGAAGGTTTGACGGACCGGACACTGCTGGATGTACAGTCCATTTGGGATTTTGCGATGACGGTGGACATCGAAGATGTTCGCGAGACGATTGCTCGTCAGATTAAATACAACACGGCGATTGCGGAGGAAGGTCTACGCGGTGATTACGGTGCGAATATCGGAAACGTGCTGCTTGCTACTTATGGAAATGACATCCGTACCCGCGCCAAAGCGATGGCGGCAGCTGGTTCAGATGCAAGAATGAACGGTTGTGAGCTCCCGGTAATCATCAATGCCGGAAGTGGTAACCAGGGAATGACATGTTCCCTTCCGGTGCTGGAATACGGCAAGGAGAAAAATTCTACCGAAGAGGAAATCTACCGCGCGTTGGTGTTGTCGAATTTGATTGCCATCCACCAGAAAACCGGAATCGGCAGATTGTCTGCTTACTGCGGTGCAGTAAGTGCCGGTGCGGCAGCCGGTGCTGGAATCGTATACCTTTGCGGTGGCGGTTACAAGGAAATGGTACATACAGTAGTAAATGCACTTGCAATTGTGTCCGGGATGATTTGTGACGGAGCAAAAGCATCTTGTGCTGCCAAGATTGCCGCTTCCGTGGATGCCGCAATCCTCGGCTATAACATGTACTTGAATGGTCAGCAGTTCTACGCCGGTGATGGCATCGTAACGAACGGTATTGAAGCGACGATTCGCAACGTTGGTCGTCTGGGCAAAGATGGAATGAGAGGAACTAACGAAGAAATCATTAAGATGATGATTAACGAATAATTGGAAACTTTGAAAATTCCATGTAGATCAGCACAGAAGCGTAACAAAGTAAAAAGCAGTGACCGATGGACTGTCACTGCTTTTTGTGTTTGATGTGGCCTTGATTTCTTTACATTCGAAGCAAAAGCTCTTTCGAAATGACTTCTCCATTCTGAATGAAAATTCTCGGAACACGCTTACTTACTGCGCACACCAACTCGTACGGAATGGTACCAGCCATCTCCGCCATTGTTTCAAGCGGATTGTGTTCACCGAAAATTTCGACTTCATCGCCTACATCGATGCCTGGTGCATTCGTCAGATCAATCATGCACATATCCATGCAGATTTTGCCGCGAACCGGAGCAGGGCCTTCCGCCGTCATCAAAGAATAGCGGTTCGATAGGCAGCGCGTAAAACCGTCGGCATATCCGTATGGAATCACGCCGATTCTAGTGGACTGCTCGGTTTCGTAGATGCCACCGTAGCTGATTTTAGTACCAGCAGGATAGATTTTGATGGTGCTGATGTTTGTCTTTAGCGACATTACTGGACGGAGTCCGAGCTGTTTCGCATACTCGCCGTAACCGTAGAGGAGAAGACCTGGGCGAACCATGTCGAGATAAGTGCCTGGGTACTTCGTCGTGGCACCGGTGTTCGCACAGTGGTGAAGGCGGAATTTGTGACCCCAGCGGTGCTCCACTTCTTCGATGACATCGGTGAAGAGACGGAACTGATGCCTTGTGTATTCCAGCGATGCTTTATCTTCTTCGTCCGAAACCGCGAAGTGGGTAAAAATACCTTCAGCATCTAAGCCCGGAAGCTCGCACGCGTGAATGATTCCGTCCACGCCACCGTCGAAATATTCCCCTTCACAGAGGTATCCGAGGCGAGACATGCCCGTATCCACCTTTATGTGAATCTTCAATGTGCCACCGTAGCGAACAGCCTGTTCGCTGTATTCGAGCGCTTTGGCTTTGCATGTTACAGCTTGCGTGATGTTGAAGCAAATCAGGCGGTCCACTTGTTCTTTCGGTGTGTGGCCAAGAATGAGGATTGGCATGGTGATGCCGTTGAAACGAAGCTCGAGTGCTTCGTCGATGCTGCTGACCGCCAAATAATCAGCACCCAGTTCCTGCAAGCGTGCCGCAACCTGAACGGACCCGTGTCCGTAGGCGTCCGCTTTGACAACGCCGAGGAATTTGACGCCGTCGCCGATGTGCTTCCGAATTGTATGATAATTAAATTCTAGTGCATCTAGGTTGATTTCTGCCCAGGTGCGTCTTAATGTTGATTTCATAATTTCTGCTCCTGTTTCTAGAATATACTAGAGTATTCTAGCACTGTTCTGGATGGGCTTCAAGGCACGCTGTGTGAAGAGTTATCCGATTCGAATGCAAGAAATCCCGTAGTCTTAGGATTTAATTAAGACTTTTGCGAAATGTTGAATTGGCGCAAATGTTGGTTTAGAATAAATTTGTTATGCTTATACACAATATGCATATTATGCATATTATATAATGCATCCGATACAAATTGTGCAGACAGAGCATTATAGAAGCACATTATGCAAGCGAAAGAGGTTGCGTAATGGACAGCTGCAATGTGAAAGATACGCATTATGAAGAATGCGGACATTATGATGAATGAAGAAAGGAGGATTCCCAAATGAATAAGAAAAAAATCCTTTGGGGATTCATATCCATCGGCATCGCCATTCTGACCATTCGAATTATTGCGGCAGAGAGCCAAGAGTTCTCGTTCCGAAGCATGCTGCACTACTTGGCAGGTGCCAACAAATTCTGGCTAATTGTGTCACTGTTTGCAATGTTCGGCTATATCTGGTTCGAGGGCGAAGCCGTTGTGACGATTGTCCGCACGCTCGGATATCCGAAGAAATCGAGCGAGGGAACCGTGTACGGTGCTGCAGATGTATTGTTTTCCGCGATTACACCATCGGCTTCCGGCGGGCAACCGGCCAGTGCTTTTTTTATGGTCAAAGACGGAATTTCGCTCGCTGCGTGTACCTCATCCCTGCTGATTAATCTGGTGATGTACACGTTAGCAACGGTGACGATTGGGAGCATTTGCTTGCTATTTCACCTGAAATTATTCTTTCGAATGTCGCTCTTATCCCGCATCCTGATTGGCATTGGATGGGTAATCATGCTGGGACTCTCACTTCTGTTCTACATGCTGCTTCGTCATGCTGCAATTCTCCAGAGAATTGCAGACTCGCTCCTTCGACTATTGAAGCGAATTCACATAATCGGAAATCTGGAGAAGAAACAGAAGACGCTAAAAGCAAAAATGACAGAATATCAAGAGTGCTCGGATATCATAACGGGTCATGCCCAAATGCTGATTCGAGTATATTTTCTCAATCTTTTCCAGCGAATTTCTCAGATTGGGGTAACGTTCACGGTATTTATGGCAATGGGAAAGAATCTTCGCCAGTCCATCGAGGGATTTATTGTCCAAGCATTGACGGCACTGGGATCGAACAGCATTCCAATTCCGGGCGGCATGGGCGGAGCTGATTATCTGATGTTAGATGGTTTTAAGAAAATTCTCAATCACGATGCCACAACCATGGAGATGCTTTGCCGAGGATGCTCCTTCTACTTGTGCATTATTACAAGTGCAGTAATCGTCTTGCTGGGTTACCTTGTTCGTAGAAAACGGACGAACGGATAATTACAGAAAAGGCTTCCCTTAGAGTAAATAGATAGAATTAGAGGTATTAGAGAAGAGGTTAAAATGATAGGTTTCTATAATTACACAGTGTGGTTGACGTACTTATCGCTTATTTCCGCGGGTACCGGAATCATGGTAACGCTCCATGACCATGCACACCCGTTCATCGGCGTGTTCTTCCTCTTGGTCTGCGGATTGTGTGATGCATTTGATGGAAAAGTCGCACGTTCGAAGAAGAACCGCACCGATATAGAGAAAAAGTATGGCATTCAGATTGACTCCCTAGCGGATATGGTAAGCTTTGGCGTGCTTCCGGCTTGCATCGGAAGTGCGATGCTTCGAGTGATTCCGCAGAACATCAAAGAGTGGGGAACTACAGGCGCGGCAAAGCTACTTAAGAGTCCGAATATCTGGATCTGCTATGCAATCGTAATCCTATATATCTTGGCGGCTCTCATTCGCCTAGCGTATTTCAATGTGACGGAAGAAGAACGCCAGAAGACTGAAGATGGCGTACGTAAATATTATGAAGGTTTGCCGGTAACTGCATCCGCATTGATTTTCCCGACGGTTATGCTGTTCCAGTACCTTCTGCCAGATGATATCACCAGCGTATACTTCATCGTGATGTTGATTACGGGACTCTTGTTTCTGTCGAAAATTCCAGTCCGTAAACCAAGCACCAAAGGAATTTTGACTTTTGTCGGCATCGGCGTGGCAGAGTTTGCGTTGCTGATTGTATTATGGGTATATTTCGGGAGTTAATGCATGCTGGAATTTCTATATCAGACAATACTAGGGCGTGTGATTCTCAAAATTCTGACATGGCCGATGCTCTCAGGCGGCATCGGGCGATTTATGGACTCGAGGCTCTCGGAATGGATAATACCTGCTTTTATCCAGAAAAATAATATTGACATGTCGGAGTATCAGGTAGAAGAGTATCGAAGTTTTAACGATTTCTTCTGTCGCCGGATTCGCCCGGAACTGCGTCCAATCGATGCGCGTAAGGATGTACTCATTGCGCCCTGCGATGGCTTGCTTCGAGTGTATCCGATTCAAGATGATCTGGTGATTCCTGTCAAAGAAAGTCATTATCGTATTTCGGATTTGCTTCGCGACCGGGACCTTGCCCAAAAGTATCATGATGGGACATGCCTCGTATTTCGGCTCTGCGTCCATCACTATCACCGGTATTGCTATCCGGATAGCGGCATCAAAACCAGAAATATCTATATCCCGGGGGTGCTGCATACCGTGCGGCCGGTAGCACTTCGCGAAGTGCCTGTATTCACGGAGAATTCCAGAGAGTATACGATGGTTTGTTCGGATCACTTTGGCGATATCATTCAGATGGAAGTGGGCGCGATGCTTGTTGGGAAAATTGATAATTACCATGCAGAGGCATTGGTAAGCCGTGGCGAAGAGAAGGGACGATTCCTCTATGGGGGATCGACAATCATCCTTCTGCTAGAGAAGGGTGCGGCGGAAATCAATTCCGAAATTCTTCACGCAACGGAGAACGGCCAAGAGGTGGAAGTGAAAATGGGACAAGCGATTGGCCGCCGGAAGGTTGCAAATAAGAATAATTAGACAAAGAAAATCGAGCACGTTCCGTGCTCGATTTTTCGTGCGTATTGTATAGACACTGGACTTTGATGCTATGCTTTGACGCCAAATGTGGACATCTTGTGCAGATGTGCAGGAAGGCTTCGATTCACGCACCTTGTAGAATGGTACGCAGCGTGATAAACGGAATGCTTATTTTTGCTGGCTTTCCTTCGATGCGGCATCATCATTCTCTGCATCTTCTTCATCCTCATCCAAGTGAAGCTTGGACCAATAACTGTAGCTTCGATCCAGCGTAGCTGTGATGGCGCTGGGGTCACGATTCTCCAGGAGACGAATCATTTCAAAATGAACGTCAACGAGGTACTGCCGATCCTGGATGGCGATACATTTCTCGATGGTTTTGATGCGAGAACCGTAAGTCAGCTTGGATAGCATATCATTGATAATGACAATCAAATCATTCTTCGTTGCTTTCGCAATGGCATTATGAAATGCGATATCCGTCTGACATAGAAGCTGTGAATCCGGATTCGGTTCGTCTAATTCTTTTTCGATAGAAGTAGCGAATTGCCAAAGCGTTTTCGAATCCTCTGGCGAAAGCCCTTGCTCCATGATAACTTGGAGTGTTCCGAATTCAATGCATTTACGGAGTCCGATTAAGTCGTGGTAAGATTCATTGCGTTTGAGAATCATACTGTAAATCAGCGGATTCAGGGACTGTGGCTTGAATGTCTTACATACGAAAGTTCCTTCTGGACGGCGAATCTCAAGGATGCCGTACGCAACTAACGTGCGAACCGCTTCGCGAACGGTGTTTCTGCCGACGCAGAAGCTGGCAGCCAGTTCCGGCTCAGTGGGAAGTTTATCACCAGGATTAATTTGCCCGTCGATAATCGCTTCCGTGAGGCGGTCTACCACGATGTCAGAAGCCGATTTCATCTTAATCGGCTTCATATAATTCTGATTGTTCATTGGGCTTCCTTTCGACTGACTGTTGTATATTTAGAAATTAGGGACTTAGTTTTTCTTTTCAACAACAGTATCAGCCAATGCTTCGAAGTACTTCACGTAAGCAGCGTGGTCTTCTTCCATGCATCCGTGAGCCTTCATGGTCTGCTGAATTTCATACAGCTGAGCGGTGTAAGGAATTGGGCAATCAATCGCATGAGCTGTATTGATAACATTCGTGATATCCTTGTGGTTAACTTTGATGGTGCCACCTGGTTTGAAATTGCGCTCTACCATCATCGGAGCCTTATCGCTGAGGGCATAGCTGCGAGCCGAACCGCTCATGATAGCCTTGTATACCTTTTCTGGATCAACGCCGGCCTTTGCAGCGAATGTCAGAGCCTCGCCGACAATTGCGATATTGTTGTTTACGATGATCTGGTTTGCCAGTTTGCAGATGCTTCCGGAACCGGAATCACCAATCAGTGTAGCGGTTGCACTGTACTTCTCGAAAATTGGTGTGCATGCGTCGAAGTCTTTCTGATCACCACCCACCATGATGGCAAGCGTGCCTGCCTGTGCACCGGTTTCTCCACCGGATACTGGAGCGTCCAGGAATCCAATTCCTTTTTCCTGAAGCTTCTCATAGCACTCTCTGGAATCATTTGCGGTTACGGAACTGTGGTCAACGACAATCTGTCCCGCCTTCATATAGTTAATGAGACCATCTTCACCGAAGATAACGCTCTTAACGATTGCTGCGTTCGGGAGAATCATCTCCACAACGTCGCACTGCTCTGCCAGGTCCTGATAAGTTCCAGCGGTAGCACCCTGCGCAACCAATTCCTTTACAATCGTCTCGTTCAAATCCGATACCATAACATCCAATCCAGCCTTCACCATGTGCTCAGCAATTGGACGGCCCATGATTCCGAGGCCGATAAAACCAACTCTCATAATTTCCTCCTTACGTCCCAGGCGATGGGACTAATCTTCTGTCTCTAAGTCTTACCTTATAGCCAATGTGATAAAAAATAATCATAAACGTTAAACATGGGATGTTTAGCAAAAACCATATTAATGAAAAAAAGAAGTAAAGTCAATCATAAAACACTTAAATATTGTTAAAAAATTGTTTTACTACACAAAAAGTGTGAAAAAATCTTGTTTGCTAATTGACTTTTGCGTAAAGGAACCGTAAAATATAATCAACATCCTATGATGGTATGAACTGGACTGGGATGTGTTCCCTAAAACGAACGCAATAATTTATATTGAGTTGGGGAGTGGGGGATTAAGTTATAACGTTTATCGTTAATGTTGTTGGGTCATCGCAGGTTCCCAGCCTGCGAAGGAGGAAAAATTGAAGAGAAGAAAACTGGTTGCATTATGCCTGGTTCTCTCCCTTATCTGCACATTCTGCCTGTCTGGCTGCGCGCAGCAGAACAGCGGTGAAGTTGCAGACAACGGATACAATCAGGTAACGTTACTGCTTAACTGCAACGGAACGGAAATTGCCAACGATACAAAGATGGCAAAGGCGTTCAAGAAGTACGTAGAGGAACGTTCGGATGGTGTCGTTACCATCAAGGTATTCCCAAGTGATCAGCTGGCCAGCGGAAACATGAACAAAGGCCTGGAGATGATTACGAACGGAACAACCGATCTGGACATCCACTCCACATCCATCATTTCGAACCTGGATGGTCGTCTGATGGTTTGCACAATGCCTTGGCTGTTCGACAGCTATGAACAGGCAGAGAAAATCTTCTTCGGTACAGGTGGTGAGTTCATTGATAAGGTCGTTCAGGAGAAGGGTCTGACTTACCTCGGTGCAGTACATAATGGATTTAAGGCTATTACAAACAGCAAACGTTCGATTAAGAAACCGTCTGACTTGAAGGGCTTGAAGATTCGTATCCCAGGTGGTGCGTATTACACATCCTTCTACAAGGCATTTGGTGCCAGCCCTCAGGCTATGAGCTGGAGTGAAGTATTCACCGCTCTGCAGCAGGGCACTATTGATGGCCAGGATAACTCCCTGTCTACTTGCAACTCCGGAAATATCCAGGAAGTGCAGAAATATATCACAATTGCTAGATACACATACGAAGCATTCACTTTCACTGCAAATTCAGCAAAGTTCAACTCGCTCAACGAGAAGACACAGAAACTCCTCAAAGAATGCGCAAAGGATGCTTGCCACGATGTCGATCAGGAAATCGTTAACGGAGAAGCTGATATCCTGAAGAAGTTCAAAGAGGCAGGCTGCGTAATCAATGAGCTGTCGGATTCCGACATTGAAGAGTTCAAGAAAGTTGTTGAACCGCTGAAGAAACAGTACATCAAAGTTTACGGCGAAGAAGCTTGCAAGGCATTCGGCGTAACGGAGTAATCAATTTGTAGGAAACTTTGTAAAGAAAGTGAGGCAAGTATATCTATGAAAAAATTCTGGAATGAATTAGAAGATAATATTCTTGGCATACTGCTTCTCGCGATGATGCTGTTGACTTGTGTCAACGTATTCGCGCGGTATGTCCTCCTCAGTTCCATGCCATTCGTAGAGGAACTGACAAATGCTGGTCTGATTCTGCTGAGCATCGCTGGTGCAGCAACTGCTGCAAAGAGAGGTGCCCATCTGGGTCTGACCGTTCTCACCGAGAGAATGTCCCCATCTGGACAGAAAGCACTCGAACTGTTTGCAAACGCTCTGGGCGTTATCTTCGGTGCGATTATCCTGTACTACGGTATTCGTATGTCGAGCCATGAGTTCGAATTGGGACTGAAGACAAGTGGTATGCAGTGGCCGGAAGGCGCATTTGGTGCCATGATCCCATTCGGCGGATTGTTCTTGGTAATTCGTTACTGCCAGCTGTTCATCCGTACCCTTCGCGGTAACAAGGATGATGCAGATCAGAAAGAAACGGAGGCATAAGCATGAGTGCATTAGTAGTATTTGGTAGCTTCGCAGTCCTCCTGATTCTGGGAGTTCCGATTGCATTATCTTTGGGAATGGCAAGTGTTCTGACACTTCTGTATGAAAACCTGCCACTCTCCATTATCCCGGCGAACTTGTATTCGTCCACTGGTAAATTCGTTCTGCTCGCAATTCCATTCTTCATCCTGGGTGGTAACATTATGGAGAAGTCCGGAATTTCGGAAAGACTGATTGATTTCGCAAGAACACTGGTTGGTCACCGCAAGAGCGGTATGGCAATGGTGTGCGTAATCGTAGCATGCTTCTTCGCAGCAATTTCTGGATCCGGTCCAGCAACTGTAGCTGCGCTCGGAATGATTATCATCCCGGCAATGACTAAAGTTGGTTATGAAAAAGCATCTTCCACCGCGTTGATGTCCACCGCCGGTGCTATCGGTATCGTTATTCCACCGTCCATTACATTCGTATTGTACGGTTCCATCACCGGTAACTCGGTAGGTCAGCTGTTCGCAGCTGGTATCGTACCAGGAATCCTGATGGGCGTATCCCTCGTTGTCGCAATGCAGTGGGTAAGCCGCGATTGGGAAATCGAAGTTATCCCGAAGGCCACCGGCAAAGAACGTATTGCCGCACTCAAGGACGCATTCTGGGGTCTGTTGATGCCAGTTATCATCCTGGGCGGAATCTACGGCGGAATCTTCACACCAACAGAAGCCGCTGCAGTAGCAGCATTCTACGGTCTGCTCGTTGGATTCTTCATCTATAAGTCCATCAAACTCAAAGACCTGATGCCAATCCTCAAGGATTCGGTATCTCAGACCGCTGTTGTAATGTTCATCGTAGGAACAGCCAGCCTGTTCTCTTGGGTGCTGACCGTAACTGGCGTTGCATCTGCAGCAAGTAACGGACTGATTAGCTTGGTAGGAAACAATAAGATCCTGTTCTTGCTGATTGTCAACATCATCCTGCTCATCGCTGGATGCTTGATTGATGCGAACTCTGCAATGTACATCATCCTGCCAATTCTGTACCCAGTTGCAACATCCCTGGGAATCGATCCGATTCACCTCGGTGCAGTAATGGTACTGAACATGGCAATCGGTCTGGTAACACCACCAGTTGGTGTCAACCTGTATACCGGATGCGGTATCGCAAACATTTCCCTCAAGGAGATTTCGAAGGCAGTACTTCCGTTCGTTGCCGCAGCGCTTGTTGTACTGATTCTGGTAACTTACGTACCTGTAATCTCCACATTCCTTCCAAGCCTGATGAGCTAGTCGGAATCGGGTAAAAATACCATCATCTGTCGGATATGTCCGACCATATTCAAATGATTGATACAGGTCTGCAATGCACGCCCGCGTGCAGGCCTGTTATTTTTAACGGGGCGAGAATTCATGTAAAAAGGGAGGTCAATCATGAAGGATATCAGCATAGAAGAGCTTAAAGACCAGGCTCAAGACCTGCGTCGTAAAGCACTGACTATGATCTATGAAGCACAATCTGGTCATCCGGGCGGTGCTTTCTCGGCAGCAGAGGTTGTGACATATCTGTACTTTAAAGAAATGAATATTAATCCGAAGAATCCGAAGTGGGCTGACAGAGACCGCTTCATTCTCTCGAAGGGACACGCTTGTCCAATTCAGTATGCAGCACTGGGTACTCTGGGATATTTCCCAGAAGAGGAAATGCACAAGCTGCGTAAGGAAGGATCCATGCTCCAAGGACACCCAAATATGAAGAAGTGCCCAGGCATCGATATTTCGACTGGTTCGCTTGGACAGGGTCTGTCCGTTGGTGTCGGCATGGCACTGGGCGGCAAGAGAGATAAGAAAGACTACCGCGTATTCGTTGTTCTTGGTGACGGTGAATTGGACGAGGGCGAACTTTGGGAAGGCTTCATGGCTGCAAATGCTTGGGGTCTCGATAATCTCGTTGTTATTCTGGACGACAATGGTCTCCAGCTGGATGGACCAGCTGACGAAATCATTCCGCATCTCGATGTTGTTGCCAAGATGAAAGCATTCGGTTTCGAGACTTATGATATCGACGGAAACGATATGGAACAGGTAGCAGATGCTTTTGAGAAGATTAATGCATCCACTTCCGGCAAGCCTAAATTCATCGAAGCACACACCATCAAAGGTAAGGGTGTATCTTACATGGAGAACCAGCTTGGCTGGCACGGTAAGGCACCGAATGATGAAGAGTACGAAATCGCGATGAAGGAACTGGGAGGTCGGTAATGAATATTGAGAAGAAGATTGCGACCCGTGTCGGTTTCGGCGAAGAAATCGTAGCGCTGGGTAAAGAAAATAAAGACATCTATGTAGTGGATATTGATATCGGTAAGTCTTGTAAGACTCAGGAATTCCGTGCTCAGCTTCCAGAGCAGCACGTGAACGTTGGTATTGCAGAACAGAACGGTGCTGGTGTTGCCGCTGGTCTGGCAACAACCGGGAAGATTCCATTTGTTGTGACATATGCCGTATTTGGATCGTTGCGTATGGCAGAACAGATTCGTCAGGAAATCTGCTACACAGACCTGAATGTAAAGATTGCATGCTCGCACGGTGGACTCACTCCAGCAAATGACGGAGCTAGCCACCAGGGTATCGAGGATATGGGCGTACTGAGAACCATTCCGAATATGAAGGTTGTAATGCCTGCTGATTACTATGCCGCTAAGGCTCTTGTTCGTCAGGCAGCGGAAATCTATGGACCAGTATATCTTCGTTTTACCAGAGATGATGTACCGGTAATCTACGATGAAAATCAGAAGTTCGAAATCGGTAAAGCAATCCAGATTCAGGATGGTTCCGATGTCGCTCTGATTGCGAACGGTGATACGGTTATTCTGGCAATCCAGGCCGCCGAGGAACTTGCGAAGGAAGGCATCTCTGCAAGAGTTATCGACATGCACACCATTAAGCCACTGGATGTAGACTGCGTAAAGGCTTGTATCAATGATATTGGTAAGATTGTTACCGTTGAAGACCACAACATCCTGAATGGCCTTGGAAGTGCTGTATGCGAAGTAGTTGCAGAATCCGGAAAGGGTGTTGTAAAGAGAATCGGCATCCAGGATCAGTTCGGTGAGTCTGCCCCATATGAGAGACTTCTGGCAAAGAACGGAATCACGATTGAGAACATCGTCGCTTCCGCCAAAGCTCTTCAATAATTGTCTTTAACAATTCGACGAGCAATAAATAAGGTACCTCACTTGCAATAATATGCAGGCTATCTGATATACGCTGTTATAGATTTAACCTATAACAGCGTATATTATTTTCCTATTATAGATTGATGGAATCCTTTGCTAGAATTAATATTAGAGAAAGAACAAAGGAGAATTATATGGAATTATTTTCGAAAATCATTACTGTTGTTAACGACATCGTCTGGCATCCGGCGTGCCTGTTCTTCCTAGGTGGTGCGGCACTTTGGTTCACGTTCCGCCTCAAGGGACTTCAGTTCACTGGTATTAAGTCGATGTTCAAATACATGTTCGAGAAAGAGTCGGACGACATCGGATCCGCACAGGGGCTGAACGCATTCCAGGCACTGGCAACGACTGTTGGTGGCCGCGTTGGTACCGGAAACATCGCCGGCACGGCAACGGCTGTATTCATGGGTGGGCCAGGTGCAATCTTCTGGATGTGGATGGCGGCTCTGGTAGGTGCATCTACCGGTATGGTGGAGTGCATTCTCGGACAAGCTTATAAAACGAAGAACCTCGGGGAACTTACCGGGGGTCCGTATTATTACATGGAGAAGGGATTCAAGAACAAGAAGTTCGGTAAATTCGTTGCGATCCTGTTCTGTATCGCTGTATTTATCGGACCGGGATTCTTGCTTCCTTCCATGCAGACACAGACAGCAGCGACGGCTGTGAAGAATGCATTTGGCGTTCCGGCAATCGTTACCGGCCTGGGTCTTGTGTTCCTGGTCGGCATTGTTATCATGGGCGGCGTAAAGCGTGTTGGACAGGTTGCGGAGCTTGTTTCACCGGCAATGTGCGGGGTATATCTGATTATCACCATTGTTATCATGGCTGCGAATATTGGAGAAGTTCCAAGCATGTTTGCGGATATTTTTACCAGTGCATTCGGTAAGCATGCCATCTACGGTGGTATCTTAGGTTCTTGCGTATCTTGGGGAATTAAGCGCGGCTTCTTCTCGAACGATGCGGGTAACGGAATGAGCCCAATCATTTCCTCCACCACGAATACATCGCATCCAGTTAAGCAAGGTCTCGTGCAGGGACTCTCCGTATACGTTGATACATTGCTCGTATGCACATGCACCGGTCTTTCTGTTCTGTGTGCAGGCACTTACAATGTCTCGGCAGATGCGGGTGCAACGGCAAAGACACTCGTTGAAAATGTGCCAGGGGTAGAATACGGCGTTTCCTACATGCAGGAAGCAATCAAGACGGTTGCGGGTCAGTTCGGCGTAATTCTGCTGGCAATCATGATTACGGTATTCATCTACACGACGATGCTCTCCTATGGAGTGCAGCTTGAGTCGGTGTGCCGTTACCTATTCAAAGCCGACAAGCGCGTGGTGACATTCATCCGTATTCTGTATTTGCTGTTCGTTCTGTCTGGCGTTCTGATTGATGGAACTATCATCTGGCCAATGGGCGATATCGGTGTTGGATGCATGCTGTGGATTAACACATTCGCGGTGCTTTGCATGACACCAATGATTATGCGCATCGTCAATGACTTCAAGAAACAGAAGGCCCTCGGTCTTGACCCAATCTTCGACCCAGCTACTGTTGGAATCGATGATGAGGAAGGCGTATGGGATGGCTACGTTGAACTGAAGAAGAAACGTGGCGATTACGAGAACGAAGCACTGGGATATAACAAGGAAGACTAACGTAGAAACAATTTGAGAAAAGCAGACATCGAGTGATGTCTGCTTCTTTCTGTGTAGAAGAAAATTTTGCATCATGCGAGTAGATGTGTAAAATGCATTGATTATCTCGATAACTGCCTTGATATGAAAACGTGAATTTATGGAATAGAGAAACAATATCATGTATAATGATTCTGTATGAAAAGATATTTAGGGAAAGAAAAAGAAATAAATCGGAAAGATTTTCTGCAGGCAATTCACCAGAAGGGGATTGCTTCTTTCTGTTGCACGGATCAAAGCGTAATTGAATGTGTTTTGGAGCAAGCAGAGCTGCGTCAAGAATATGCCTTAATTGAGGCAACTTCGAACCAGGTGAATCAGATGGGCGGATATGTGGGAATGACACCACAAGAGTTTGTTCAATATGCATTAGAAATCGCAGAACAAACGTCTTTTGATTCCGACAAGCTGATACTCGGGGGTGATCATATTGGTCCACTTCCTTGGAGAAATCTTCCGGCACAAGAAGCTATGAAAAATGCGGAAGAATTAATCGTGGCATGCGTTGAAGCGGGATATGCCAAAATTCATATTGATACATCGATGCCACTTGGCGATGATCCGGCGGTCATTTCCCCAGAACTTAAAGTCGAGCGTTGTGTGCACCTCTATCAGGTTGCGATGGAAACATATGAGAAACTTGTCGCCATGGAACCGAACAGGCTGAAGCCGTTATTCGTAATTGGAACCGATGTTCCTTTTGCAGGTGGTTTGATGACAACAAATGCAATAACGACGCCAGAAACCTTGAAGCATACTTTGGATTTGTACCAGTTAGAATTTGTGAAAAGGGGATGCCCGGATGCGTTTGATGATATAAGCGCTGTAGTAATCGAGTTGGAACTTGATTTTGACGAAACGGGCACTTATCCGCATGAAGCGGTGGAAAAGCTAAAACCGATAATGAGGGAATTTCCGAATTTGGTTTTGGAGGGACATTCGACGGATTACCAGTCGAAAGAGACGTTGCATTTGATGAAAGAGGATGGCATTCGAATCGTTAAGGTGGGACCAGCATTGACTTATGCGCATCGAGAAGCACTGCTTTCACTTTCTCAAATAGAACGAGAAGTTGTTATGGATTCCGAACGAGCAAATTACCCGTGCGTATTGGAATCTGCGATGCTTGAAAATCCAATCTACTGGGAAGGTTGGTATAGTGGAGACGAAACAGCACTCCATCAACAGCGAATGCATGGCAAAATGGACCGCGGAAGATATTATATGACACTTACTACGGTACAGAATGCGGAACTTAAATTAATTGAGAATTTGAATGCAGCTGGATATGAGCCGAATAAACTGATCTATGACTCAATCAACGAAGTTGTACGGACATATATGGAGGCGTAGCAATTGAAAGCAGCAATGTTGTACGGTCCGATGGACATGCGATATGAAGAAAAAGAAAAACCAACGCCAAAGTGTGGAGAAGCTCGAATTAAGGTATCAGCATGTGGTGTGTGTGGATCGGATTATCCGAGAATTCTAGATGGAACCGCACATTACTTTCCAATCATCCTTGGACATGAATTTGCCGGAATCGTGGATGAAGTTGGTCCAGAGGTTGATGACTTAGAAAGAGGCGATTCTGTTGTTGCCGTTCCGCTCGTTCCTTGCATGGAATGCCCTGCTTGCCGTGAACACCATTATTCTCTTTGTAACAATTACCGCTTCATCGGGACGAGGTGCGACGGTGGTTATGCGGAATATGCTGTTCTGCCAGCGAGCAATTTAATTAAAATGAAAACCGATGCCGATACGAAACTCGCAGCATTGATGGAGCCAGCAACGGTAGCACTTCACGGGATTCGCCGAAGTAGTATGCCGAATAACGCGGAAACAACGTGTGTTGTTGGAGGTGGTACAATTGGAACCTTTTGCACAGAATGGCTTCGCATTCGAAATGCGAAGATGATTACGGTAATGGGACGTGACCGTACGCGACTGGAAATCAATCGCGAGTTGGGTGCAACGCATACATTCAGCACGCTGGATGACGATGCGGAAGCACAGGCGCTTGCCGTGACTGATGATGAAGGATATGCCTACGTCTACGAGACAGGTGGTACGTCAGAGACTTTGAAAATGGCTATTCGGTTGACGGCGAGACGAGGCACCCTTTGCTTAATTGGATGTCTGCCGGGTGAAATTACTTTTGGCAAATCGGAATGGGAACAAATCGCGCGAAAAGAATTGCAAGTTGTCGGCTCGTGGATGAGCGGTGGCGCACCATATCCGGGAGAAGATTGGGAAGACGCAGTCCGTTGTTACGAAGACGGCTCTTTACGGATTACTGAGGATTTGCTGGGGGTAAAACTACCACTATCGAGAGCAAACGAACTTCCGGCGATTCTTCAAGATTCAAATCGACCGAAGGGACGAATTCTCCTTCTTTGTGATGAGTAGTGAAATCAGGGCTTAGGATTCATTCGTGTATATTCTGATATATATGCGAAACGAACAACAGAAGTAAGCGACAGATACAGTAGAACGGAGTATTGTGACGGATGAAAAATAATTTTAAAAAGGCAGTTACCGATGAGCTGCAGATAGAATTGTCTGCGGAAGAGACCACTCGAATCGTCTGTGACTTGCTGAAGGTCATGGAGAAAATTTGCCGAAAAGAAGGACTGGAGTACTTTGCGTACGCCAGACTTTTGGTGTATGCGGTACATTATCACCAGCTTGCACCATATAATTGGCATCAGAGCTTTGATGTGGGCATGCTCCGAAAAGATTATGAACGATTCTGCAAGGTTGCTGCGAAGTACGAAGAAATGCTGAACTTCAAAGTACGCCTTCATCCGGTATTTGATGTGAAGCGCCAATATCGCGCACATTTCTTGTATATTACGCGTGAAGTGGAAATAACGAGCGGTGATATTACTGTCACTGATGAGTTTCGTCTTCGCATTGCGCCATTTGATAAGGTGCCAGAAGAAGAGGATACAAGGAGCGGATTCTACCGTACGATGAAACATGCGAACAATGTGCACCGCCGAACGATTGACCAACGTTTCTATTTGGAGAAATCCAAAGGTGCGTTCGCGAAGTTCTGCAAACAGCATCTTCTGTATGGGAACTTGGATTCAAAGGATACCTATCGCCACATGAATGAAGTGGCACAGAAGTACAATAAGACGAATAGCAAAATTTATCAGCGTGTGGTTGGAAAACGTTCTGAACCCATTCTGAAAGATCAGCTTTTTCCAATTCAGCGCGTAACGCTGGGCGACATGACGATTCCGGTGCCGAAGGATGTGACACCTTGGACCGAACCGGATCTTCACGCGTTTGATGAGCGCAATGAAAAAATTCGTAAAGTAGATTTGGAGATCCTCCAAGAGTTTGACCGAATTTGCCGGAAAATCGGGGTCGGATACTTCCTCTGCGGAGGAACTATGCTAGGGTATGTCCGAAATAATGGTTTTATCCCTTGGGATGATGACATTGATTGCGGAATGCTTCGGAAAGATTATCAGAAGTTTCTGGCTGAGGCGAATCAATATTTGGATCACGAGAAATTTTTCCTTCAGACGAGGGAAAGCGATCCGTCCATCCCCTTCCTTTTCTCGAAACTCCGTCGCAACAATACACTGTATGTGACGGAATATAATGAGCGACGGCCGTATCATAAGGGAATCTGTCTGGATATCTTTCCGTTTGATTACATTCCCAACGATCCGGTGGAACGCGAGTTGCACCGAGTAAAGGCGAAGAAATGTGCGAGAAAGCATCACTTTGTCGTCAATCGTGCAAAAGGAAATCCACCGGCAGACGAAAAACTGAAGACCAAAGAAGATTATTGGTATCGACTCTTGGGAACTGCACATCGTCATCTATTTCGATCAATTCCATTGTCGGTAACACAGAAAAATTACGACAAATTCGTCCAGCAATATAACAGCCGAGCAAAAGAACTGGATCTTCACACCGTTGCTTCGTTCGTTCCAACCTATACGTGGGCGGACATCAGCACATTGCTCCCCTATAAGACGGTTGATTTTGAAGGGGTTCAAGCGATGGTTGCAAATAAACCAGAAGTCTTCCTAGAAATGCAATATGGTGATTACATGACGCCACCCAAACCGCACAAACAGGTGGGACATGATTTGATTGACTGGAGTGTGGGGGAAGAACAATCAGAAAAAGACTGTGCTAGAACAGAACATCAGGAAGATGAAACTTCTCCCCAAAAGGATGGCGACCAATGAAGAACATTTTAATGTTAATGATGGCAGGAAAAGGAACCCGTCTCGGAGCCGATTGCCCGAAGCAATACATCGAAATTGATGGGATTCCTATCTTTGCCTATATCCTTTACGGTTACGCGAAGACGAAACAAATTGATGCGTTCGTTTTCGTCGTGCAGCCCGAATGGGCGTTATATGTGACGAAATGGATTCGGCGCCTTGACTTGGAGGATCAATGCCTTGTTGCAGCGGGGGCTGACGAGCGATCTCTATCTGTTCGAAACGGAATCCTCGCTGCTGAGAAAATTGCGGAGAAGGATGACGTCCTTCTAATTCATGATGCGACACATCCTTATGTTGATGTAACTGGCCTAAAAGAAATTATTCGTGCGGTTCACGAACTCGGCGCAGCAACGCTAGCCCAAGGAGAATACGATACCGTCTACCGCCGTACTTCCGATAATTTGCTGCAGCAAGTGCTTCCTCGTCAAGAAGTGGTTTCGGGCGCGAGTCCGGAAGCTTTTCGTTTTGGATTAATTGCTGACATTTTTCGGACAGAGGATGATGAATCCCTTCGCCGTATGACCAGTGCGGGAGCCATTGCCTTAGCCTGTCAAATACCGATGGCAGTCGTGGAGAGCGACGTGCTGAATTTGAAGATTACATATCCGAGAGATTTGGAGTTAATG
>CAVFWT010000004.1:0-12740 GCA_963626305.1 bacterium
GTAGATGATAGCGAATTCGATTATATTTACTATACGTATGGGCTTGAGCTTTATGGAGATATGCCGCTCGTTGAACCGCTGGAATATTCAGATGAGAAGTCCATTCGAGATTTGGTTATTGTCATCGATACATCTGCATCGACTGGTGGGGAGTTGGTGGAACGATTCATTCAGCGCACGTTCGATATGCTGACGGGTAGCACCGAAATTCAGAACCGGTTTAATATTCATTTGATTCAATGCGATGCGGTGATTCAAGATGATCAAATCCTGCGCAGCCAAGATGACATCCAGCGTTTTATGGAACATTTTGAGTTTAAAGGTCTGGGTGGAACGGATTATAGACCGGCTTTCCAATATGTCAACGAAATGGTGGAGCGAGGCGAATTCAGCCGGTTGCAAGGCTTATTATACTTTACGGACGGTAAAGGCGTTTTCCCGAAGCGGAAACCTCCATACGATACGGCATTTATTTTTGAAGATGAAGAATCTGCAGAGGCGACAGAACTGCCGTCTTGGGCGATGAAAGTAGTATTTGGGAGAAGCGATGAATATAGAACAAGCTAAAAAACAAGTGAAATACGCAGTCATTTCTTATCTGTCGAAAGATGAATTTGGTGATTACCGCATTCCGATTGAGCGCCAGCGACCTGTCTTCTTGATGGGACCTCCGGGAATCGGGAAGACAGATATCATGCGTCAGATTGCGGATGAGATGGACATTGCACTGATTTCCTATTCCATGAGCCATCACACACGTCAAAGTGCGCTGGGACTTCCATTTATTTCGAATAAGACGTATGACAACAAGGAGTACCGCACAACGGAATATACGATGAGTGAAATCATTGCGAGTGTATATGATGTGATGGAGGAAACGGGGAAACGCGAAGGAATTCTGTTCCTGGATGAAATCAATTGCATTTCGGAAACATTGGCACCATCGATGCTTCAATTCCTTCAGTATAAAGTCTTTGGTCGCCACCAGGTGCCGGCAGGCTGGGTGATTGTCACAGCAGGAAATCCGCCAGAGTATAATCGCTCGGTTCGCGATTTCGACTTGGCGACACTGGATCGACTGAAGAAAATTGATGTTGAACCAGATTTTGATGCATGGTGGCACTATGCACAGAATCAAGAGGTGCATACTGCGGTTCTGACGTATCTTGAAATCAAGAAAGATGACTTCTACTCGGTACAGACGACGGTCGATGGCAAGGAATTTGTCACAGCACGAAGCTGGGTCGACTTGTCGGATATGATGAAGCTCTATGAGAGCAACAAGCTTCCGATTGATCAGGAACTCATCTATCAGTATATTCAAGATGAACGTATTGCACGCGATTTCTCAGCATATTACGATTTGTTCTACCGTTATCGTGAGACATATCAGATTGAAGAAATTCTGAACGGAAACGTGGATGCCTCAGTCATCCGGATGGCACAGAACTCAGGTTTCGATGAACGAATTACCGTCATCCGTTTGCTTACGGATGCACTTACTTATGACTTTACCGAGATTAATCAGTTCGGAGAAGGCATGAACCTTTTGATGCTTCAAATCCGAGATCATAACCGCGAATTTGCGTCGGCAGATGTAACTGCTGCGACAAAACTGGTGGATGAATTGACAGAGGAAGCACAGACCGGCCTTCAACGAAAGAAATCTGCAAATGCGATTTCAACGCGGGAAATACATGTTATTCGTCGCCAATTAAACCTTCTCAAAGAGTTAACTGCTCAAGTGGTAAAAGAAGGCACATCCTTGCAAGCTCTTCCGATTGATATAGTGAAGAAATTTATCAGCGAGAAGCAGAATCAGCGTAAAGAGCGTGCGGGCATAATCGGAAACCGACTGGAGAATGTTTTTGCTTTTATCCAAGAGGCGTATGACGAGAATGAAATGCTGATTTTTGTTACGGCATTGACCGAAAATCGCGAGAGTGCTGGATATATCGCAAATTACGGTTCGGAGAGTTATTATAAGCATAATACGAATTTGATGCTGGATCAGCGTGAGAACGATCTAGTGGAGCGAATTCGCCAGATGGAGGAATAAAATGCCGACATTAATGCTGCGCGAGACGCTAATTAGCTTCGACAGCCGAGTGGAAGAATATGTGGTGCCGAAACACATTAAGAATGTAGCGGATCGCTGTTTCAGTGAGCGATGGGAAATGGAACGCTTGACCCTTCCAGAAGAACTGGAAACACTGGGAAGTTACGCATTTCGAAAATGTATTAACCTTCGACAAATCGATATGCCAACGCATGTGGACAGCCTGGGGAAAGGTTTGTTCCTCGAGTGTCGCAAGTTGCATGCGATTTCGATTCCGGATGGGGCGAAGGAAATCGATTTTGAAATGTTTCAGCGGTGTGATGCGCTTCACGAGATAACGCTTCCGGAATCAGTTGAGACGATTCACCCAAGTGCATTCACAACGTGTGACCAGCTCGAATATTTGTTCGTGTCACCAGCGGTCTTTGCACTTTTGCCATCATCTGTGCAAGGAGTCGCGGTGCTCTCGTATATGGGAAAACCGGATTTCTATCCGAGCGCAGTCTTTGATTCTTTTGCAGAGGTGCACGGCGATGAGCTAATGAAGCAAGCAATTTCCCGAAGGGATGTTCCCGCTATTCGTTATATGCTTCAGAAGGAATTTATTCCAAGAAAACTTATCCCGAATTACTTGGAAGAAGCCAATCGCCGGAAACAGACAGAAGTTGCGGCAGTCTTGCTCGAATACCAGCAAGAAAATCCAGAAAAAGATGCTTTTGACTGGGACCCATTTGCAGGGCTATAGCCTGTTATATTCGGTAAGCATATGCTTGCTCGAATTCTTTACTGCAACTTTACCTGTATCCGTTGCAATATATGGCTTTTAAGAACAAAATAATTGTAGACAAAGCCAGAAAACTATGGTAACATACTTAAGCTGATTTATTTTATACCTTGGCTTCAGCAGTTTGCTGCTCCGGCGATTGCGATGCTAAGGTGGATGAAAGAAAAGGAGAGTTACAATGATTACAAAGGAAATCAAGACACAGATTATCGATGAGTACAAGACCCACGAAGGAGACACTGGTTCCCCAGAAGTTCAGGTTGCAATTCTGACATACAGAATCAACGATTTGAATGAGCACCTGAAGGAACACCACAAGGACTTCCATTCCAGAAGAGGTCTGCTGAAGATGGTTGGTCAGAGAAGAAACCTTCTGAAGTATCTGAAGGATACAGATATTGAAAGATACAGAACTCTGATTGCTCGTCTCGGTCTCAGAAAATAGTTACTTGATAAAGCGGGATGTTATCCCGCTTTATTTTGTATTATAAACAAATCCCAAAGTATAAGTGTAAAGTAATTGATTAACAGGAAGGAGTTGTTAATTTAAAATGGGAAGATTTACAGATTATCGCACATTTAAGACTGCCCTGGGTGGCAGACTGCTGCAGTTCGAAATTGGAAAGGTGTGCGAGCAGGCCAATGGCCAGGTTACAGTACGTTATGGAGATACTGTTGTTAACTGCACAGCAACGGCATCGAAGGAGCCGAGACAGGATATCGACTTTTTCCCGCTGAGCTGTGATTTTGAAGAGAAAATGTACAGCGTTGGTAAAATCCCAGGTGGATATATTAAGCGTGAAGGTAAGCCTAGTGAGAAGGCAATTCTGACTTCTCGTCTGATTGACCGTCCGCTGAGACCATTGTTCCCAAAGGGCTTCCGTAATGACGTTGTTGTTGTTGCAAGTGCTTGGAGTGTCGATCATGACTGCTCTCCAGAGATTGCTGCAATGCTGGGTTCGTCAGTTGCGCTCGCAACATCCGATATTCCATGGGATGGTCCAACTGCTGCGGTTGTTGTTGGAAGAGTTGATGGTGAACTGATCATTAACCCAACTTACGAGCAGAGAATGGCTTCAGATATCAATCTGACGGTATCCGGAACAAAGGAAGCCATCATGATGGTAGAAGCTGGTGCAAAGGAAGTTCCAGAAATGGAAATGCTCGATGCTATCATGTTCGGTCATGAAGAAATCAAGAAGCTTTGCGAATTCATCGAAGAAATCGTTGCTGAAGTCGGCAAGGAAAAAATGGAATACAAGGTGTTCAAGGCTTCGGAAGAAGTAGATGCCGCTGTTAGAGAGTACGCAACAGACAAGATGATTACCGCAATCAAGACGGTAGAGAAGCTGGAGCGTCAGGCAAATATGGATGCCGTAGAGAAGGAGACGAAAGAGCACTTCGAGGAAATCTTCCCAGAAGGTGCAAAGGAAGTTTCTGAAGTCCTCTATAACATCAAGAAAGAGAACGTTCGTGCAATGATTTTGGATGATGGTATTCGTCCAGATAACAGAAAGCTGACAGAAATTCGTCCACTTTGGTCGGAAACTGGTCTGCTTCCAAGAGCACATGGTTCCGGTCTCTTCAAGAGAGGTCAGACTCAGGTTCTCTCCATCGCAACACTTGCTCCGGAAAATGAAGCACAGAACCTGGATGGAATTGACATCGATCGAACATCGAAGAGATATATGCATCAGTACAACTTCCCAGGATATTGTACTGGTGAAGCAAAGACCAGCAGAGGTCCGGGTAGAAGAGAAATCGGACACGGTGCTCTCGCAGAAAGAGCACTGCTTCCAGTTATTCCAAGCGAAGAAGAGTTCCCTTACGCTATCCGCGTGGTATCCGAAGTCCTTTCTTCCAACGGTTCTTCTTCCATGGCATCGACTTGCGGTTCTTGCCTTGCACTGATGGATGCCGGTGTTCCGATTAAGAAGCCAGTATCCGGAATCGCTATGGGTCTGATTGAGGGACTTAACGAGGATGGAACAAGCCGCTATGCAATTCTGAGCGATATCCAGGGAATGGAAGACTTCCTGGGTGACATGGACTTCAAGGTAACCGGTACACCGGATGGTGTTACCGCTCTTCAGATGGACATCAAGGTTCATGGCCTTTCGAGAGAAATTCTGGAGCAGGCACTGAACCAGGCAAAAGAAGGCAGAGCAAAAATCCTGGAGAACATGTTGGAAGAAATCCCAGCACCAAGAGAAGAGCTCTCTCCATATGCACCAAGAGTAATCTTCATGCGCGTTCATCCAGATAAGGTTCGTCTCGTTATCGGACCGGGTGGAAAGACCGTTAACCGCATTGTTGATGAAACTGGCGTAAAGATTGACATTTCGGACGATGATGTAGGTAAAATTTGCATCTACAGCTCCGACATGGCAGGTGCAGAAGCTGCAAAGAAGGAAATCGAGCTGATTACGAAGGATGTTGAAGTCGGTGAAACTTACAAAGGTACCGTTAAGAGAATTATGAACTTCGGCGCATTCATCGAGATCCTTCCGGGCAAGGAGGGTTTGCTGCATATCTCCAAGATGGCAAACTATCGTGTCAACAAGGTTGAAGATGTAATGAATATCGGTGATGAAGTCGAAGTTAAGGTTACCGAAATCGACAATCAGAACCGTATCAACCTTTCGCGCAAGGAGCTGCTCAAGTAGTTCAAATTCCTTGAAAGGGCATCTGCGTGATGCTATAATCTGAATACATTTACGCTGCGTGACCACGCAGAGAAAGGAGGCTTTGTGTTGAACAGAACAAAGACATTGCACTACTTCATTATTGCTGTGGTTTGCGCAGCGTTTTTCTATTTTGCTGCTCTCGGAAGTTCTGGCACCGTGTACGGGTATACCACACCCGACTACGATGTGAGCATCAAAGCCAATATTGATGCGACTTTTGAATTTACAGAGAAGATTACAGTTGATTTTGGAAGCTACGCACAGCATGGGATTTATCGTAATATTCCACTTTCTTCCAGCTATCGTATTAAAGATATCAGCGTGAAGAATCAGGATTACGAAATCTACGACGAGGATTCGAATCGCGTGATAAAAATAGGCTCGTCAGGCACCGCATTGACGGGAAAGCATACTTATGTCATTCGGTATACCATTCAGTGCATTGCGGATCAGGATAGCAGTGCGGATTACCTGTATTTAGATGTCCTTCCGACTGGATGGGATACACTTATGGAACATGCGAAGGTAACGCTGACCCTCCCGAAACACATCAAATTCAGTACGTTGAATTATTATGTAGGTTCATATCGTTCCCAACATTCTGATGTTGGGAAGTGGACGTATAGCGATAAGACGATTACGTTTGAAGCGACGGATTTAAGATGTGGTTATGGTGCGACAATTGACGCAGTTATGCCCGATGGTACGTGGGAAGGTGCTTATAGCTATGATTGGCTGAAGAACCTAGTTTTCTTTGGAATACTCGGCGCGATGATTTTGCTGATTCTCCTACGCATTACGTGGGGAAAGAATCCACGTTACGTCGAAACCGTTGAATTCTATCCACCCGAAGGGTTGACTCCGGTCGATGTTGGATATATCATCGATGGCAAAGTCGACAAAAACGATATTACTGCAACATTCTTTTATCTGGCAGATAAGGGGTATATTGACATCAATGAATACCAGAAGAATAGTTTTGAATTCACTCGTTTGAATAATCTATCCCCTTCAGAGAAACCATCGATTCAGCGTTTCTATCGCGGGTTGTTCGGCAACACAGCGTTTGATGATTATGATGATGTGTTCGCAAACAATCCGAAGAAACTTAAGGCACGCACGAACAAAATTGGAAATCGCATGGCAACAGCTTACCGCGATATTCCATCTTTGGTAGATGATGAGTATTCTGGAGCGCATCAGCTTATTACCGACAAGTCGAAAAAGGCAGATGCAATTGCTCGGCTTCTCTACATGTTGGTGCCTGGCCTTACGGCAGGTATATTCATTAATATCGAATGCTCAACCCCAGTGTGGTTCATCGCCGTAGTTGCTTTGTTTGTTGGAATCATATTCCTTCTATTGGTCAATTCGATGACGAGCATCTATTATTACCGAAAGAGTCGAAAACCGAGCAAGACGATGCTTCGACTTGTGATTACGACGGTTCTCTATTTGCTGGCAGTAATGATTTACGTGGCGTCGATTTGTTCTGATATTGGATATAATGACCCTAGAATTACAACCGCAATGTTGATGTTTTTCTTGGTAGGACCACTTCTGCTTCTTGGAATGAAATCGCGCAGCGAATGGAGTGCCGCTCTTTATGGACGTGTTCTCGGATTCCGCAACTTTATTCAGACCGCAGAACTGGAACGAATTGAAACACTCGTTGAAGAGAATCCAAGCTATTTTTATAATGTTCTTCCATATGCGTATGTATTTGGAATGACGAAGAAATGGGCGAGCAAATTTGAAAACATTGCAGTAGAAAGCCCGAGTTGGTATTCGCCATATACGACGGGTGACCGAGTGTTTGATATTGTAATGATGGATTCCATGATTAATCACGTATCCAGTAGTGTCCATGAAACGATTCATGTGGCAAGTAGCTCTAGTTCCGATCACGGAAGCAGCGGTGGTTTCTCCGGCGGAGATTTCGGCGGAGGTGGCGGTGGCTTCTCCGGTGGCGGTGCCGGAGGTGGCGGCGGCGGTGCTTGGTAGACGGATGTTTTCACTACGATGTCACCTCACTACGGTGTCACCAGCTGGTGGAAAGAGGATACCTGCTTTCATCTTCAAATGGCAAACTTCTTCTGTGTGATTTATTTTCAATGACAATCGAAAATGAGTAGAAGAATATTTTATCGGTATTCATTTTCTCGTTAATGAAGGGAGTATAAATATGACAGCAATTATTATTATCGCAATAGTCGTAATCATCCTGGTATGGGGAATCTCCGCCTACAATGGTTTTGTTCGCGGACAGAATGATGTGGAGGAAGCGTTCTCCACGATGGACGTATATTTGAAGAAGAGATATGATCTCATTCCCAACCTTGTAGAGACTGTGAAGGGCTATGCAAAGCATGAGTCAGAGACCTTGCAGAATGTCGTTGCAGCAAGGAATGCAGCGGGAATGGCGAAGACGACCAACGAACGAATCGAGAAAGAAGCGGAATTGACCCAGGCACTTCATTCGATTAATGTGGTTGCAGAGCAATATCCAGATCTCAAGGCGAACACGAACTTCACAGAACTGATGACTCAGCTTCAGACGGTGGAAGGGGACATCGCGAATGCGCGTAAGTACTACAACGGATGTGTGAAGAAATTTAACATCAAGTTACAGTCTTTCCCGAGCAATTTGATTGGCTCGATGTTCCACTATGAGAAGAAGACATTGTTTGAAGTCGCTTCGGAAGCTGAACGCGAGAATGTTAAAGTAAGCTTCTAATCGCTTATCTAGGAAATCTAGTCGCGCCTTGCCTTTCGCAAGGCGTTTTTCTGTAGTAATATATTTGAAGTACGTTATTAAGGTTATGACACGGTGAAATAATGAGTGAACTGTATCAAAAGGGATATACTGGAAATCGTGAATTGTCATGGCTTCAATTCAATGAGCGTTGTCTGGATGAAGCCGCAGATTCGAGTGTGCCAATTCTCGAACGTTTGAATTTCGTCAGCATATTCGCATCGAATCTGGACGAATTCTATATGGTGCGAGTGGGTAGCTTGCTCGATCAGATTGAAGTCGGATCGGACAAGAAAGATTCGCTTTCTGGTTTGACACCAAGAATGCAATTGAAATACATCTGCCGGAAGACCGCGGCATTGTACCGAAAGAAGGATTGCATCTATGATGCTGTTCGTCAGTCGCTGGCCACTCATGGAATTCTTCTAAAAGAAATTTCTGAATGGTCGAAAGAAGAACGAGGAAACGCTCGCGAATACTTTATGCGTAGTGTACGTTCCAAGCTTAAAATCCACTTTATCAACGATAAACACGATTTTCCCGAACTTCAGAATGAACACCTTTATTACATTGCAAAGCTTGAATCGGATGCTTCAAATTACTATGTTCTGGTAGAATCATCAGAGCTTCTTTCACCGCTGTTCCGAACCGACAGTAAAGGTAGCCCTGATACATACTTGTTCCTATCTGATATCATCATGGCTTTTATGGAAGATTTGGTGTTGCCGTTTCGTCTTCATGAAAAAGCTCGAATTCGCATTATGCGAAATGCAGAAATCAAAGAGAAAGAGGACACTGTATCGCTTCCAGAGAACTTTAGAAATCAGATGCAAATTCTTCTGGAAGAACGCGTTCGTCAACCGGTCGTTCGCCTTGAAATGATGGAGAAAGCTCCTCAAATTCGAGAATTTCTTTCTGGCGAATTGAATCTAGATGATATGCAATGTTTCTATAGCCGTAGTCCGCTTTGTTATGAATTTATGGATTCATTGAAAGAAGATATTCCTGCCGCGCAAAGACAGGCAATGCAATATCCGAAATATGAGCCATGTGATTGGAAACACCATTCGGAAGAACGCATTATGGAGGCGGTACGTCGCCAAGATGTCTTTTCTTGTTATCCATATGATTCTATGAACCCACTTATTGAGCTACTTCAAGAAGCCGCAATTAATCCGCACGTGGAAGAAATTCGAATGACCATCTATCGAATGAGCCATCATACGAAAATTGCCCAATACCTCGCGAAGGCAGCGGAACGTGGCAAGAAAGTTCGCGTGCTCATTGAGCTTCGTGCGCGATTTGATGAACAGAACAATATCGAATGGTCGAAAATGCTGGAGATGGCAGGGTGCAAAATTTACTATGGCAGCGAAGCATTGGATGATTACAAGGTTCATTGCAAAGTGTGTCAAGTAGTAATGAACGAGATGGGACGAAAGACGTACATCACACAGGTCGGTACCGGAAACTACAACGAAAAAACAGCAAAGCTTTACACGGACTTTTCCATCATTACGTATAATCAGAAGCTGGGGAAAGATGTTTCGCATTTTTTTAAGAATATTTGCAAAGAACGATATTTTGAGGATTACAATTACATCCTCGCAGCACCACAGAGTCTGAAACAATCGCTCCTTCACCGAATCGATGTCGAGACGAATAAAGGGGCGAAAGGCCGAATTTTCATCAAAGTAAATTCCGTCACGGATCCGGATATCATTCAGAAACTTTCGAAGGCTTCGAATGCTGGCGTGCAAATTCGGATGATTGTTCGCGGTATTTGCTGCATCGTTCCGGGGATACCGGGACGTACGGAGAATATTGAAATCGTTAACGTTGTTGGACGCTTCCTGGAGCATTCGAGAGTATACGTTTTTGGTGCTGGAAGAGATGAACGAATGTACATCAGCTCGGCGGACCTCATGGTTCGGAACACTGAGCGACGCGTAGAACTCGCTTTTCCAATCATTTCCTCGGAAATCCGCTCGAAAATTAAGAAAATACTTTTATTAACGTTCAAAGATAATGTAAAAGGACGTTACATTGATGCGAACGGTCGCTACCGAAAGAAGGCGAAGAGTGACCAGCGAATCGACAGCCAGCAAATCCTGATGGAACGGCGATAAAGAAAAGTTGATAATTGCGAAACGCATATAATTGCTGATTTGCTGAAGCAAAGGAGTACAAAGAATAATGACAATTGCACAGATGACACTGCTTGAAATTACTTCATATTTCATAATCTATTCGTTTCTAGGCTGGGTGCTGGAAGTGGTGTATCAAGCACTCACGAAGGGGCTGGTCGTGAACCGAGGCTTTCTTAATGGCCCCGTGTGCCCGATTTATGGATTTGGAATGGTTGGAATCTTTGTGTTGATGCAATCCATCTCGGATGAGAATATTCAGGAGATGAATTTCTGGGCGCTTTTTCTTACCGGCCTAATTCTAGCAACGTCGATTGAACTGTTTGGCGGCTGGGTTTTAGACAAATGCTTTCATGCGAGATGGTGGGATTACAGTGCAAAACCCTTTAATTTCCACGGCTACATCTGTTTGGAATTCAGTATCATTTGGGGACTTGGTATTGTATTCGTCGTGCGAGAAGTGCAACCATTCGTGAGACATTTGCTTCATCCAATCCTGCAATTCCGTTTTATCATTCCAATATTGGTAATTCTCTATATTGCGTATTTTGCGGATTTCATCGTATCAGTATTCATCATGATTGGACTTAACAAGCAATTTGCCGAGCTTGACGAAATGCGCACCAAAATGCGTGCAGTGAGTAACGAGATGAGCGAACGGATTGGTACGAGTGCACTGGAGACTGCGCAGCGAATTGATAATGCAAAGCTGCAGACGTATCTGGCAAAAGCAGAATTGGAGCGTCTATCGGAAATGACACCAGAAGAGCTCGAAGAGGAGCGTAATCGAATTAAGGAATTGCTTGAAAAACGCAAAGCGGAATTCAATGCCAAATTCAAGCGTCGGAAACACTTTGGTTTTGGACGTGTAATTCGCGCATTCCCTCAGCTCGAATTCCATCGTTATAAAGACTTATGGGAAGCGATACGAGAGGCCTCAGACATCGACTGATTGTTGACTTTTAATAAATTCTAATATATATTATATTAGTTAGTTATAAAATTTTTTGTTACTTTGGGGTGTTCTATTTGCATGGTTAAGAAAGAATAGACACTTTCGTAAAATAAAAGGGACGGAAGGTATTAGATTATGTTTGAAAATTTATCAGAGAAATCCGTCGCAGAAACCCAGGAGGAACAGGTCAAACACTGGAAAGAGATTGACCTTCTGGACCGCTGCGTTCAGGAACGTGAAGATTGCCCAAGCTTTGTCTTCTTTGAAGGACCGCCGACAGCGAACGGCAAGCCAGGTATCCACCACGTAATGGCGAGAACCCTTAAGGATTCGATTAACCGTTATAAGACGATGAAGGGATATCAGGTTAAGAGAAAAGCTGGATGGGACACCCACGGACTTCCGGTTGAAATCGAAGTTGAGAAGCAGCTGGGTATGAACGGAAAGCAGGATATCGAGAAGTATGGTATCAAGGAGTTCAACGAGAAGTGCCGTGAATCGGTCTTTAAGTATACCAGCATGTGGACAGATATGTCCGATCGCATGGCATACATGGCAGACATGAACGATCCATATATCACTTACAAGAACGATTACATCGAATCCGGTTGGTGGATTCTGAAGAAGTTCTTTGACGCTGGCCTTATTTATGAAGGTCATAAAGTACAGCCTTATTGTGCTCGCTGCGGAACGGGACTGGCTTCCCATGAAGTTGCTCAGGGATATAAGGAAATCTCCGTTCTGACGGTTACTTGCAAATTTAAGCGCAAGGGAATGGACAATGAATACTTCTTGGCTTGGACAACAACACCTTGGACACTTCCGTCTAACGTCCTGATTACGGTAGGACCAGAGGTTGATTACATCCGTGCAAAGATGCTGGAAGGTCCAGAAGAAGGAAATATCTTCGTCGTTGGTAAAGCCTTGGCAGACAAGGTTCTGGGCGAAGGTAAGTATGAAGTCTTGGAAGAGATGAAAGGTAAAGATCTGGAGTACCAGGAGTACGAGCAGCTCATGCCTTACGTTGAGATGAAGGATGGCGATAAGAAAGCGTTCTTCGTTGCTTGTGCCGATTACGTTACCACTGAAGATGGTACTGGCTTGGTACACACTGCGTATGCTTTCGGTGAAGACGACTACAATACTTGCCGCCGTTATAACGTTCCGTTCGCAAGACCGGTAGATGAAAAAGGTAAATTTACCGAGACTCCTTGGAAGGGCCGCTTCGTAATGGAAGATGGTCTCGATGTTGAAATTCTGAAGCACCTGGCAACTGAGAATAAAGTATATTCAAAGCAGAAGATGGTCCACAACTATCCACACTGCTGGAGATGCGGAACACCACTGGTATAT
>CAVFWT010000005.1:0-13582 GCA_963626305.1 bacterium
TACTCATGGTGTATTTACATTTGGTGGTAAAGGAACAAATTTATATGCAACTAACGGTGTGTTGGATGCCGGCTTGCACACCAGTGTATTTCCGGTGATAACTGCCGAAGCAATCATGCCGCCGAACAGCGATACCGGGAAGTTCCAAGGAGAAATGGCAGCACCAACACCGATTGGAATATAGATGCACTTATTGTATTCATCTGTAGGAACCAGTTCCAAACCCTTATCGATGTTCTTCATATGATAAACATAGGAATTAATGAAGTCGAGTTGTTCACAAAGTTCTCCGTCAGCCTCGCCCCAATTCTTACCACTTTCGAGCACATTCCATGCATCAATTTCGTATCTGTTATCAATCAGAAGCTGAGCCAATTTTCTCATGCAACGAATTCTCTCTTCTACCGGAGTCTTGCTCCAAGTCTTGAATGTTTCGTTTGCTACCTCAATCGCCTTCGTTGCCAAAGCAGCATCTGCGGAACATGTATATCCAAGAACTTCTTTCGTTGCAGGATCAAGAGAAGCAATCTTCTTCTCTGTCGTAATACGTTCTCCACCGATGATTAGCGGGAAAACACTCCCCTTCTCCGAATCCACTTTACGAAAAGCTTCTTCCATCTTCTGTCTATTCTCTTCAATTGTAAAATCAAGCTCTTGTGCATTTACGAATCCTTCAATCATCGGAAACCTCCATTCATATCCTTTTTTCAAAATTAATATACCCTATAGTTTGTCCTAACGACATCATTATTGTATACGAGTATACTTGTATTGTCAAGTTTTAACACTATAAAATTCAGCAAAAATAGTGTTAAAACATAAATTATCGATTAGTTGGAACAAACATCGCTATATTACATTTCCATTTCGCAAATATTGTAGATATGTATACAAATTTTAGAGTGGCAATGGTATTAGAATTCATCGAAGCATGCAATTATATACATTCAAATGCCAGTTGATTGATATGCAAGCTATTTTCTGAATAGCCGAAGTATTTTATTTATAATTAGAACAACCATAAAAATAGCGTAACTGAGTGAATCAGCTACGCTATTTCTGTCTTAAGTAATTTGTTTTATAACCTTCTGGATTACCGATTCAGCTCTTTACTTGCCGGATTTCTCCGCATGCTCGGTATCACAATATTCACAGCGATAAATTCTTTTATCTGGGTCCGCTAGACGGAAGCGCTGTGGAACGCCACGTTCGATAGAAGTGATGCAACGCGGGTTTTTACATTTGATTACATTCACAAGACGTTCTGGAAGTTCCATATGTTTCTTGTCAACCATCTTGCCTTCTTTGACAATGTTGACCGTGATGTTCGGATCTACATAGCCCAGCACATTGAAGTCGAGATCAATCAGTTTATCAATCTTGATGATGTCTTTCTTGCCATACTTTGCACTGCGTGCATTCTGAATAACTGCAACAGAGCAATCCAGCTCCTCCAAGTCCAGCAACTGATAAATCAGTAAGGATTTGCCAGCCTGAATGTGATCCAGTACGATTCCAGTACTTACGCCATCAATATTCATTATAGCTCCTCCTTCCAGTTCAGCAGAGTCGCAATCAACGCTTTGCGAACATCCTTTCCGTTACGCACCTGTTTGAAATATACAGCACGAGGATCGTTGTCCACATCGACGGAAATCTCGTTAACACGAGGCAGCGGATGCATGACAATCATCTTCTCTTTCGCTAATTTCATTTTAGCTCGATTCAATACGTAAGTATCCCTCAAGCGGATGTAATCTTCTTCGTTGAAGAAGCGCTCTTGCTGTACACGGGTCATGTATAGAACGTCAAGTTCCGGCATCGCATCTTCCAAGCTATCAGTCTCAGTCCATTCAACACCAGCTTCCGTCATGCTTTCTTTGTTATATCTTGGAAGCTTCAGTTCTTCTGGCGAAATCAAGACGATTTTAACATTCTTATAACGCAGCAGCGCTTCAATCAGAGAGTGAACAGTGCGACCGAATTTCAAGTCGCCACAGAATCCGATGCAGATGTCGTCAATATGTCCAAATTCTTTCTTGATGGTGAATAAATCCGTCAGGGTCTGAGTCGGATGGAAGTGGCCACCGTCGCCGGCATTGATTACAGGGATATCGCAAGCATTTGCAGCAACAAGTGCGGCACCTTCTTTCGGATGACGCATCGCAATGATATCTGCATAGCACTCAATAACGTTCGCCGTATCGCTGACACTCTCGCCTTTCGATGCAGAACTGCTGTCTGCCGAAGCAAAGCCGATGACATCACCGCCCAGTTCCAACATTGCCGTTTCAAAGCTGAGACGCGTACGGGTACTTGGCTCATAGAACAACGTTGCCAGCTTCTTGTGTGCACAGGTTTCGTAATAGTTCTCAGGATGAGCAACCATTTCCGTTGCAAGATTCAAAATACTGTCTACTTCTTCTTGTGTCAGATCTGTAATATTAATTAGATCTCTCTTAGCCATGAAATGATTCCCTCTCCTTCATCTTCCTGAATATAACCATCTTCGATTGCAGTGCTAATCATTGTCTCTACGCTGCAAAGGCTGTACTTCTCTACGTTTGCTTCTGCAAATTTCTCATCGGCCTTCTTGGTGTTGTAGGTGAAAATACTGATAACGCCAAGAACTTCAGCACCGGCTTCGCGAAGAGCTTCCACTACTTCGATAGAAGACCCACCTGTAGAAATCAGGTCTTCGATAACAACAACCTTATCGCCCTTCTCCAGCTTACCTTCGATTCGGTTATTTCTGCCATGCGATTTTGCACTTCCGCGCACATAACCCATTGGCATACCGAGAATATGTGCAGCAATCGCCGCATGTGCGATTCCTGCTGTGCTTGTTCCCATCAACTTCTCGCATTCTGGGAACTTCTCTTTAACAACTCTTGCCATTTCATTCTCAACGGTGTCGCGCACGTCTGGTGCGGTGAGAATCAAACGATTGTCGCAATAAATCGGGCTCTTAATTCCGCTTGCCCATGTGAACGGTTCATTCGGACGAAGAAATACCGCCTGAATTTTTAGCAGTCCCTTTGCAATTTCCTTACTCATTTTCCAATTCCTCCTTACATCTTCTATACGCGGCAACCGGATCTTCCGCTTTCGTGATACTTCTTCCGATAACCAAGTAATTGGATCCCAGTGCTTTCGCTTTTGCCGGTGTTGCCACACGGCTCTGATCACCCTTAGCATCGCCTGCTAGACGAATTCCCGGTGTAATCGTCTTAAAATCTGTGCCTACTCGCTCGTGAATCATTGGGGATTCCCAAGCAGAGCATACGACGCCATCCAGACCGGCTTTCTGTGCATTATTTGCATAATGAACGACAACATCTTCCATTGAACCATTTACTAGAAGATCCTCATGCATGGTTTCTTCATCAGTTGATGTGAGCTGCGTTACTGCAATCAGCATCGGAACTTCACGCTCACCGCGTTCTTTTACTCCTTCTTCCAGACCTTCTTTGGCCGCCTTCATCATTTTGATACCACCCGCAGCGTGTACATTGGTCATGTCCACACCGAGACGAGCGAGAACTTTCATCGCACTCTTTACGGTGTTCGGAATATCGTGAAGCTTCAAATCTAAGAAAATGCGATGTCCTCTCTTCTTAATTTCTTCAACGATAGACGGACCCTCGCTATAAAAAAGTTCCATTCCCACTTTGACGAAGACAGGTTCATCAAACTGATCCAAGAATTCCAAAGCTTTAGCCCCAGTCGGGAAATCTAATGCAATCATGATAGTCGGTGTCATTGTTATACTACTCCTCTAATCTCATCCAAGCTATTGATGTTCAATTCTTTCATTCTATTTGGCAGCTGGTCGATGGTGTCCGAGCAAGCCCACGGATTCACAAGGTTTGCGGATCCAATCTGAATTGCCGTAGCACCAGCCATAATCATCTCTAGTACATCATCCGCACAAGCAATTCCGCCAATACCGATAATCGGCAGTTTGCACGCATGATATACTTCATTCACCATGCGCATCGCAATCGGACGAATCGCGGGACCAGAGAGTCCTGCATACTTCTTCGATGTAATCGTCTGGCGAGTCCGCAAATCAATACGCATTGCCTTGAAATTGTTAATCATACTGATACCGTCCGCGCCACCGCTTTCGCAAGCTTTTGCAACTTCAGCAATATCGAGCACGTTAGGTGTCAATTTCATAAAAACAGGTTTCGTCGTCACATCCTTGACGGCTTTTGTAATTTTCTCAGAGAGTTCCGGGTCTGCACCGAACGCGGAACCTCCGTGGTCGACATTCGGGCAACTGATATTAATCTCCAAGATTTTAACCTGTTCTTCTTGATCCACGCGACGTGCCACCTCGCGGTATTCATCCACGCTAAACCCACTGATATTCGCAACAATCGGTCCGTGATAGATTGAGCGAAGTGCCGGCAAATCTTCTCCGCAGAAGTGTTCAAGGCCAGGATTCTGAAGACCGATGGAATTTAGCATGCCGCTCGTGCATTCTGCAATTCTTGGAAGTTCATTTCCATAACGCGGATTAAGTGTAATGCTCTTTGTCACGAGTGCGCCCAGCTTATTGAGATCAAATACACCCTTGTATTCCTGTCCGTATCCGAACGTTCCACTCGCAGGCATCACCGGATTCTTCAGTTCCACACCTGCAAGCTGAACTGCTGTATTTACAGTGTTTCCCATAACAGCACCTCCTTGTTGAATACCGGGCCTTCCTTACAGACTCTGTGGTTTCCTTCTTTGGTCTGAATCGAACAGCCCATGCAAGCACCAAAACCACACCCCATCCGGGCTTCTAAGCTAAACTGACCTTCTTTTACCTTGGCATCCAGTGCCTCAAGCATTTTGAGTGGGCCACATGCACAAGCGTAGTCCAGCGTGTCGAAAGCGTCCGTGACGAATCCTTTCTTGCCGTAAGAACCGTCTGCGGTCATAATCGTAATGTCATCGGTGAATTTCTCAAATTCATCGACAAGGAAAATATCTTCCTTCGTGTTAAAACCAAGAACCACCTTGCATTTCTTTCCCTGAGTAATCAAATTCTGTGCTAATCCAAGCATCGGTGGAATTCCGATACCACCGCCAATCAGCGTGCAGCCATCCGGAATCGCATCCACGTCGTAGCCATTTCCAAGCCCCGTCAATGTTGCAATCGTCTCGCCTGGTTGCATCTTGCTCATTTTCTCGGTTCCAGCACCGACCACTTTGTAAATGATGACATAGCGCTCACTATCATAGGAACTCACAGAAATCGGTCTTCTCAAAAATAACTCCGGAACTTCGAGCATGACAAATTGACCCGGCGCTGTAAAAGAATTGTCCGATTCTAACGTCATCCGATAGATATCTTTCGCAAGCATCTGATTCTCTAGAATTGTGCTCTTTTCTCTGTTCATTCTCTATACCTCGTAGACTATTTTACCATTCATGATGGTCATCAATGTGCGGCCATATACCTGCATTCCGTCAAATGGTGTGCATTTCCCGTTGGAGACGAAATCGTTACTGTTCAGTTCATACGCATTGTCAAGATCCATCACGACATAACTGTTCTCTTCTTGAATACCGAAGCGTTTTCTCGGTACATAGGACATCATTTCCATCAAGCGTTCAAACGGCATGATTCCTTCTCGAACAAGACCGGTATACATTGCTGGGAATGCACATTCCAATCCGGTGATACCGTTCAAGCTCTTCTCAAATCCACGTGATTTCTCTTCAGCACTATGCGGTGCATGATCCGTAGCAATCATATCAACCGTGCCATCCAAGCAGCCTTTGATGAGTTCGTTACGATCCTCCACATCCTTGATTGGTGGATTCATCTTATAACGTCCACCCAGCTCCGGATGTAGTTTTAGTGCTGCACGCACTTCACCCGAATCGAGCAAGAGATAATGCGGAGCAGTCTCGCATGTGACATCTACGCCGCTCTTCTTTGCATCTCGAATGACTTCCACGCTCTCTTTGCAAGAGATGTGGCAGACATGATATCCGCATCCTGTTTCATCTGCGAGTTTAAGATCACGTTCAATTTGTTTCCATTCGCTCTCGCGAACCTTTCCTTCATGCAGAAGCGACTCGTCTTCACAATGAGCTACAATGAGTTTCCCAAGAGACTTAGAAAGATTCATTGCTTCGCGCATCAAGCCATCGTCCTGAATGCCTTTCCCGTCATCGGAAAAAGCAATTACGTGCGGTGCCATCTTCTCCATATCGGAGAGATCGCCAGTTCCCGACTGATTACGGGTAATCGCTCCATATGGCAAAACATGAATGACTGCATCGCGATCAATAATATCTTGCTGAACTTTAAGCGATTCCAAATCGTGAGGAACCGGATTCAAGTTTGGCATTGCACCCACCAATGTGTATCCACCACGAGCGCCCGCTAAGCTTCCCTGTTTGATGGTCTCCTTGTAACTGAATCCCGGCTCTCTAAAGTGAACATGAACATCGCACAAAGATGGTAAAATAAAAGAGTTATCGAGTTCGATAACTCTTTCAGAATCTACTGCATTCATATTTTCAACTTCAAGAGATACGTTATCTGTCAGTGCTCCGTCTTTATAAATTTTTCCGCCATTGAGTACTGTCATCGTTTACCTCCCAAAAATATTTAATCCTTGTAGATTATAGCACTTTTACTCTAACTTGTGTAGAAACAAAGTACTATTCTTCGGTATTTTTTTCGAAAACATTTTCGACATATGACTCCGCGACGGTGGACACAATCGGTTCTGCCTCAGCGGAAGAATCAGCATCGCACGTCGCTTCATCTACAGCCATTTCGTTTTCCGAAAAAGGAGATTCTTCTGTTCGTTCATCCTGCATTTCCGAACGGGTTACTTCACACGTAGAGTACACAACATCTTCCGACTTTTCCCAAACATCTCCAGGGAGATTAATAACCGAAGCTGGTGCTACCGATGTAGAGTCCTCTGACTGTTCAATCGATGAATTCTCTGGCTGCACCGCAGCATAATCGCTCGGCTGTGCCGATGGAGAAGAAACAGGTTCCATTGGAGCAACAGAATCTGAATCAGCACGCAGATTCTGCATGATTTCTTCGCGTGCACTATGTTCCGCTTCTTGACGAGCATTCCACATATTTTCTTCTTGGAATCCAGATGCTGTGTCCGCATCATTATTATTCGCATTTGCATTATTATATGAAGCATTTGCGTTATATCCCATATTCGGCTGAACGTATCTAGCAGGTGCTGGACTCTCATCAATAACATATGTTTCCAGAATTTTATCATGCCAACTTCTGTTATATTTATCAATCAAAATCCAGATGTAACCGAGCCACAAAACTGCTGCGGAAGCTTTCTTTACGATAACTTCGCGAAGCAGCATTTTGGCAAAACCAATTGGACGGCCAGTATGTGCGTCCACAACACGAAGCTTCAAGATTGCTTTTCCAATAGACTGAGAACGCGTCCAAAAGAAAATCTGAAGGCCCCAATAGACGATAAGGATAATCAGAAACAGTGATCCGCCCGATCCACTTCGAACGTAAGGCGATTCACTATAATAGCTATAGCCACTTGAATTCAGCATTGCCGTCTGAATTAAGCTGATGACTCCCTGGAGAATCACTCCGAGGAAGTACACGATGAAAATTGTCGATGGCACACAGTCGATTACCGCAGCAGCAAAACGTTTGCCTCTGGTGCCGAGCTTCATTACGCGTTGTTTTGACATAATTGAAAATACTCCTTTGTGATGGTATCTCAAACATCCGTATTAATTTCAGATTATAACACATAGATTTTTTCGAATGTGATTCGTATGTAAAAGATTCATATAAAAAAAAGAATCTCCCTTCGGTTACATCCGGAGGGAGATTACTTATTTGGGGCTTATTATTCTTCGTGAGGTTTGAAATCCTTGATTTCATCTGGAAGTTCTAATCCTTTACGAGTGTAATAGTCAACCAATGCGGATTTGATTGCTTCCTCAGCCAGAACAGAACAGTGAATCTTACGAGCTGGCAGTCCGTCTAGTGCTTCAACGACAGCTTTGTTGGAAAGCTCAAGGGCTTCCTGAATAGTCTTTCCCTTAATCAGCTCGGTTGCCATGGAGCTAGTCGCAATGGCAGATCCACATCCGAATGTTTTGAACTTGCAATCAACGATTACGTCGTTCTCCACCTTCAGATACATCTTCATGATATCGCCACAGACAGGGTTTCCGACTTCGCCAACACCGTCTGCATCCTCAATTTCACCTACATTTCTTGGATTCTTGAAATGATCCATTACCTTCTCACTATATAACATGTTCTCTTTCTCCCTTCTCCAGTTCTTCCCAGAATGGTGACATCGAACGATAGTGTGCAACAATTTCGTGCACCTTCTCGATGATGTAATCAACTTCTTCTTCCGTATTCTCTTCGTTCAAACTAAATCTCAGCGAGCCGTGTGCAGCTTCTACCGGGATACCCATACCGATAAGCACGTGACTTGGATCAAGCGATTCGCTTGTGCAAGCTGAACCAGAAGAGCAACGGATACCTTCTGCATCCAATGCTAGCAATAAGGATTCGCCCTCTACTCCTTCGAAAGAATAGTTGACATTACCCGGCAATCTCTTCACTGGGTCGCCATTCAGCTTTGAATGTGGAATATCGCTCAGGCCAACAATCAGACGATTGCGAAGTGCTGTCGTCTTCTTCATATTTTCTTCCATGTGAGCTACGCCTTCTTCCAGTGCTGCAGCCATTGCGGCATTTCCTGGAACATTGCACGTGCCAGCTCTCTTGCCGCGTTCCTGCGCACCACCTTCAATGACGTTCAGAAGTTTAACTCCCTTACGAGCATAGAGGACGCCAACGCCTTTCGGCCCATGGAACTTGTGAGCAGACATGGAAAGCATATCGATATTCATTGCCTGTACATCAATAGGAAGGTGCGCAGCTGCTTGTACCGCATCGGTGTGGAACAGAACGCCTTTCTCTTTACAAATCTCACCAATTTCTGGAATCGGCTGAATTGCGCCCATCTCGTTATTCGCAAACATGATGGAAACCAGTGCAGTATCCTCACGAATTGCATTACGCACATCATCCAGATCAACGATACCGTTCGACTGTGGTTTCAGAAGAGTTACTTTGAAACCTTCTTTCTCGAGCTTCTTGAGTGTGTGCAAAATTGCGTGATGTTCAATATTCAAAGAAACCAAATGATTCTTTCCCTTGCTCTTCAATCCGCGAGCCGCAGAAATCAGCGCCTGATTATCTGCTTCGCTTCCACCAGAAGTAAAGTAAATCTCATCAGGACGAGCAGCGTTAATTGCCTTGGCAATCTTCGCGCGGGATTCATCTAGCTTCTCCGCTGTAATCTGACCTTCTGTATGAAGGCTGTTCGCATTGCTGTTGTAATTCTTCAAGCAATCCATTAATGTGTTCATTGCTGTATCACTAAGATATGTGGTAGCAGCATTGTCAGCATATACTCTCATGCGACCCTCCCTTATATATACACAAAATAAATTTCAAAATCAGAACTTTTCGTTCAAGAATAAAGTATCACACAATTCCTACTAAGTCAATAGGAATTAACGTAACTGAACCAAATTCGTTAAGCATCTAATAATTCAGAACTTCATACGTCGAGCATTTTCTCTCGATTTCCATCGATTAAATCTTGCAACGAAATGTTCTTGAGATATTTCGCAATCAGACGATCCATGCCAATCCATAGCGGAAGCGTCACACACTTCTCCGATTTCTCACAGTCCACGGAATTGTTCTTCACGCAATCGACTGGTGCTAGATTTCCTTCTGTCAATTGGAGCACTTCGTTGATGCTATATTCGGAGGGTTCTTTATTAAGTCTATATCCGCCGTGTTTTCCCCGGCAGCTTTTAAGAAGTCCACCTTTATTCAGCATGGATACCACGCTCTCCAAATATTTCAAAGAAAGGCTTTGTCTCTCCGCTACATCGGAGAGTGACACAAATCCGTCCTCTTGATGCTGTGCCAGATCGATCATGACCACCAACGCATATCGTCCCTTTGTTGATACCATCATGGGCATGTCCTCCTTTCAAATCACCATATTAAGTTACCACCCTTTTGAGCGTAAATCAAGTAATTCCTACCGATTTAATAGAATTTAAAATTTAACACACATGTGTTAGAATTCTCATAAGGAGAATCACGTTATGAACTATGTTTACACGCAAATTTTTGCAAAAGAATATTCCGGTTATCGAGAAATTTCTGTCGCGATGGAAGACGCCTTCAAAACACTCTGTGGTCGTCTCCTCACAGGATGGCACTCTTCGTCACACGACGGGATCTACTATCTTGATTTTGGCAGTTCCTCGCTCATCATCTGGTACCGCGATTCAAATCATTGTAAAATCACGTTCGGCACGAAAGGACTGCCGGCCTTGCGGGAAGAACTCAAGCCACTACCCGATGAATCCAAATTCCTGAAGATGGAACTTCAAGACTGTTATGTACTCATGGGCGATGAACCCAAGATTTGCCTTTCGCTTCAGGATAGTTTCTTTGAGCCAAATACAGAAACCGCATTGCAATTCATTCTTTCCTCTGCACAAGTACATGATGCAATTCAGATTGCTCGTGTTCCTGCCTCGAAAGAGTATCGCCGAATTTCGGTAGACCGAATTCCCACCACACTGTTCTACAAAATAGTGATTCAAAATACCGAAACCGAAGAATATTATACTTCCATCGTAGATTATGAAGGAAGCACACTAATCCCACCAATCTACAATGATATTGATTTGCTTTCAGCTGAACAAAGTCTCTTTCGAATTGGTATGAACAAACAAACACCAGGCGGGGAACCCTACTCACTCTATGGGATTTGTGACATCCATGGACATGAACGAATTCCTTGCACGTATCCGGATCTCTATTACATGGCAAATGGATTCACGTTAGTAATGGACTATCGAAGCAAATGGTGGGTGTTAGATGAGGAGAACAACGCAATATTCGGTCCGCACAATAACGGTGTTGATATCTACAGTCGAAACCAAGAATATCTCTATTACATTGAATATAACTCAGTCGCCCAATGTGAATCGCTCGGAATCTACAGCGTTTCATTACGCACGATATTGACTCCGGCGGAATACATTCGAATTCATTATCTCGGAAACGACACCTTTGAAGCCCAGAAGATTTACGGAGTCGGAGATATTCGAACCGTTCGCATCAATCCGTACGGCGTCATCCAGTCGGAAAAAGAATAGCTTAACGCAAAAGAGCCGATTTGTACCGTGCGCAATCGCTAATGAATGGAAAGCTAGCGGTAACCACGGCACAATCGGCTCTTTTATTTTTATAATCTTTAATGTAAGTGGCTAGAACCTACAGTTCATACATGTGATACATGTTAGCATAAATGCCTTCTTTCGCCATCAGCTCTTCGTGGCTACCCTCTTCTTGAATGCCATCTTCGGTGAGAACAATGATTCGGTCCGCATTCTTGATGGTTGTAAGACGGTGTGCGATAGTGAGTGTCGTACGCCCTTTCGCCAGTTCCGCAAGAGATGATTGAACGAGTCGCTCGCTCTCATTATCGAGCGCCGAAGTCGCTTCATCGAGGATCAGGATTGGCGGATTCTTAAGGAACACTCTTGCGATGCTGATGCGCTGTTTCTGACCACCCGAAAGCTTCGTTCCGCGCTCACCAACATACGTATCATAACCATCCGGCATTTCGCGAATGAAGTCATCGGCGCCAGCAAGTTTTGCGGCCGCAATTATTTCTTCCATCGTCGCACCAGGTTTTCCGTATTCAATGTTTCCGGCAATCGTATCCGAGAAAAGGTACACATCTTGCTGCACCATACCGATTTGCGAGCGGAGGGAACGCACCTTTGCGTGACGGATATCTACCCCATCTACAGAGATATGTCCAGATGTGACATCATAGAATCTTGGAATCAAATTACAGAACGTCGTCTTTCCTGCACCAGATGGTCCAACAAGTGCAATATTCTCTCCTGCGTGAATATGCAAGTTAATATTCGAAAGAATCTCATCGCTATCACCGTAGCAGAAGGATACATCGTCAAAGTCTACATCTCCGTGAAGCGTTGGAAGTTCAACAGCGTCTGCCGCATCATCTACTTCGATTGGCTCATCCATCACTTCAACAAAACGCTCAATACCGGTAATTCCACGCTGGAACTGTTCCGTAAACTCTACAATGCGTCGAATCGCCTCGAGGAGCATATTCACATAGAGCAGATATGCGATGAAGTCGCCGGCAGTAATCGATCCGCGAATAAGAAAGAGACAGCCGAGGAATACAATCAGGACATACATCAGCGCATCGAAGAATCTCGTCACGCTTCGGAATCCAGCCATGCTCTTGTAACCGATGCGCTTTGCATTAAGAAACATCGCATTTCCTTCGCTGAATTTCTCCTGCTCGATGTCTTCATTTGCGAAGGATTTGGATACGCGAATTCCGAGCAAACTGTCCTCCACATGGGAGTTGATTTCTCCTAGTTGACTGCGCTGAAGCTTAAATGCGGAGCGAAGTTTTACGCGATAACGCATTGCGAAGAACAACATTAACGGAATCATCGCAAAGATTACAATCGTTAGAACCACATTCACCTGAATCAGGATAATGAATGAAATGATTATTTTGACGGCCGCTATAAAGTATTCTTCTGGGCAGTGATGTGCAAATTCTGCAATATCAAACAAGTCCGTAGTGATTCTGGAAATGAGCTGCCCCGTCTTGTTCTCACTGTAATAAGAATAAGATAGTTCTTGGAAATGCTCGAACAGGTCCTTACGCATGTCCGTCTCAATCATCGCGCCCATCACATGTCCCGTATTCTGCATGTAGTAATTGGCGATGACATCCACAATGCGAAGAACAAGATATAATGCCGTAATCCGAATCACCAGATTCATCGTCAAATCAGCCGGATGATATGATACCGTATTCGTGATATATCGAATGATGACCGGTAATACCAAGTCGCACACGCTCGTAAAGGCTGCACACACCAAATCGAATAGAAAAATTGCGACATAAGGCTTGAAGTACGGCAAGAACCGTTTCAGCAAGTATCCAGTCGGCAATGTATGATTCTTCATAATTTATTTTTACCTCCAAAGTATATCGATAATAGCTGTTCTATTGTATCGAATTACCGCATGAATTTCAAATTAAGCTAAAAGCAAAACCGGATCACCCAAGTGACCCGGTCTTGCTTAATATGTGCGTTTTGAATGTATTTGATTATTACTTCTGTGAATCCATTGCGGGATGTTTTCCTCATTAACTATGCCCAGTTAACCATGACACCTGCGAACAGAACGGATACGATGGATACGGATACCATTCCGGCGATAATCATTCTTGGCATAATGTGCTGCAGGATAACCTTCTCTTCTTCTTCAGTCTCACCAACTGCCTTAGCAACTTCGGAAGGAACGATATATGTTCCAGGGAATCCGAAGAGAGCAGTTACACCAAGAGCGAAAGACATGTACCAGCTCTCGCCGAAGATTTTTCCAACGATGATGGAAATCAATGCGCAGCTTGCCAGTCCGATAACAAAGATGATA
>CAVFWT010000006.1:0-16815 GCA_963626305.1 bacterium
GGGAAGCTGCCTGGGAAATTAGGACATCGCCGGTTTTTTCTTTTTTTGTTTTTTTGGGGATTTATTGATAGTTTCATCTCAAAATGATATATTAAATATGTGAATTTGTAAGTAATGTATTAGGAAGTATAACTTTTTATCAATCTTTAAATTGCGAAATCATACATTGTTTATTAAGAAAAAATTTGATGAGTGTATATTGTTGCTTGAGTTATTGTTGGAGGGTTGTTTTGAAGACGATTACATTAGGACAGACTGGAATTTCTACACCTCAGAATGCGTTTGGAGCACTGCCGATTCAGCGTATTTCAGAAGACGCCGCGGTAAAGCTTCTTCGCCGTGCATATGAAGGTGGAATGACATTCTTTGATACCGCAAGAGCGTATTCCGACAGTGAGGAGAAAATCGGTGTAGCATTTGGGCCGGGTAGCCTGCCGAATGGGGATTCGATTCGAAATCATGTGACGATTGCAACGAAGACTGCAGCAAAGACCCCTGAGGCTTTCTGGAAAGACTTGGAAACATCTTTGAAGAATCTTCGCACTGATCATATTGATATTTATCAATTTCACATGGTGGATCAGTGCTGGTGTCCTGGAGATGGCTCGGGGATGTATGAATGCATGCTGGAAGCAAAGGCGCAAGGTAAAATTCGTCATATCAGCGTCACAGCTCACAAGATTAAGGTTGCCATGGAATGTGTAGAGTCGGGACTATATGAAACGATGCAATTTCCTTTTAGCTATTTGAGTTCAGAGCAAGAACTAGAACTGGTGGAACTTTGTAAAAAGAAGAATGTTGGGTTTATTGCGATGAAGGGGCTTGCTGGTGGATTGATTACACGCGCGGATGCGGCAATGGCATTTACGCAGCAGTTCGATAATGTTGTTCCGATTTGGGGTGTGCAGCGTGAGTCGGAATTGGATGACTGGTTATCGTATTTTAATGGCGTTTCCGCGGAGATGACAGATGAACTGAAGGATTTTATCGAATCCGAGAAAAAAGCACTCTCTGGCGAATTCTGCCGTGGCTGCGGGTATTGCCTGCCATGTCCTGCTGGAATTAAGATTAATAACTGTGCACGCATGTCTTTGATGATTCGACGTGCACCGTCTGATGCATGGCTTACGCCGGAATGGCAGGAGAACATGAAACAGATTGAGAATTGCATTGAATGTCGTCAATGTGTCAGCCGCTGTCCTTACAGCTTGGATACACCAGAATTGCTGAAGCGTAATTACGAGGATTATAAGCGCGTGCTTGCTGGGGAAATTAGCGTAAAATAATTTCGAAGTGATTGCGGAATAATTAGTAAACAACTTCGAAGTGCTTGCGAAATAAGCAGTAAACAATCTCGTAATAATTAAGAAATAATCTGTTTTTGTATTGTTAGAATGGTAGAAGAGTGGTTCAAATGCATTTATAATACCTATATTTATGAGATGCAGAACCGTATGAGGAGGAGAAGAAGTGGCATATTTTAATTTTTCGGAGCTGGATCAGCTTCAGGCAGAACCGGAACTTGTTCGCTGTTCCGGAAATCTAAGCGATTACGACTGGAGTGATTTTACCTATCAGATATTTCTGGAGAACATTCAGAATGGTACTGGGAAACCATCGCTAGAGGGTGTGCACGCACCATCGACAATTGATGAGCTCTATGCGGTCTGTAAAAATAATTCCGCTGATACGAACATTACCGACAGGATTCAGGTGAAAGATATTCTGTGTGCTCATGAGACGGCTGAATTCTATCCGAATAAATATGATGGAGAAGGTTTTAAACTGATGGAACTTCGCTATTATGATTGCGATCCGGAATCTGATTTTATTTTCTTCAAGTTCCCTTATACGGAGAAAAAGAAGTTTGCGTGTACCTTTGATGCACGGATTTTTATCAACAATCCGTTGACCTATAACCGTGTGCTTCGTCGCCTCTATGAATACGATCAACCGATTCTCGTCTACGGTGAATGGCAGATGGCAGGCGGATTGATGGCTTCAATTGATAGCGACTATCAGGTGATTCGTCTGTAACTTATGTGTTTTCGAGGTAGAATATCGGAAGATAACGAAAAGCTAGTGGAGAATAGCAAGGAATAACAGAGGGTAGTAGGTATGGATTATAATTTGCAGAAATATATCGCGTTTCTAACAGCGGTTGATAATGGAAGCATTACAGGTGCATCTGAAATATTGAACTATTCACAGTCAGGAATTAGCCGGATGATTGGCGATCTTGAGAAAGAATGGCACATGTCCCTTCTTGAGCGTAATAAGTATGGCGTTGAACTCACGTCGGAGGGCACAAAACTGCTGCCGCTTATTCGTGGTGTGTGTAACGAGTTCCAGAATCTTTCTGCTGTTGTGGATGAACTACAGGGACTCGAAACAGGTCTCATTCGAATTGGAACGATTTCCAGTGCGGCGACCCATATCCTTCCGGAGGTAATTAAGCGCTTTCGTGCAGATTATAGCGGTGTTCGATATGAAGTGCTGCTCGGTGATTACAACGAGATTGAAAATTGGGTGCAAAGTGGCCGTGTTGACGTTGGCTTCGTGCTGCTTCCGACAAGAGATAAGTTTGACACCATTGCTTTCTATCATGATGAAATGATGGTGCTTTTGCCGAAGGGACACCGCCTGACAGAGTATGACCGAATTCCGCTTAAGGAAATTGCCAAAGAATCCTTTATCTTGCAGGAAAACGATAATAATACTACGACTCGTCAGTTCTTTACAAAACACGGGGTTTCGCTAAATGTAGAATTTGCGACTTGGGATGATTATGCCATTATGTCCATGGTTGAGAGTGGCCTTGGAATCAGTGTTCTTCCGGATCTCATTCTAAAACGTTGTCCATATGATATTGAACTGAGGCCGCTAGAACAACCGTTCATGCGTGAAATGGGAATTATCATGAAGAATCGTGAGAAGCTTCCAATTGCAATGAAACGTTTCTTGGAGTACATGGACCTGAAAAATGCCCTCGATGGGAGCGAGACGAGTGTGGATAAATAGAATGCAATCAAACATGCTGCGTTTAAATATGATATAGGAAATAATCGGGAATATAAGCGTAATGGAAAAGGACGGCGATTCGCCGTCCTTATTTTTATCTTGAAGTATTGTGTCTGGAAATGTTTAAGCGGAAGCCGCTGTAAATGCTTGCGGGGAGTCGCTAAGATTTGCTCTGAGCAGCTTGTTTTTTGAGGGCTTCGTTCGTCTCAATGATGCCGAGCTCAGTCATTAATGTGTTGCAAGGTGCCTCAATGAGGTCCATCAAGGAAGACATTGCACAAACGAATGCCAGATAAGTTGTCGGCAAGCCAAGCTGTGTGAACAGAATGGTGTAACCGGCGATTTCACCGCCGCCCATCGGTGGATAAGCCATGGATACGACAAATGCCAGGAAGCAGACAAGAATGAGGTTGCTGATATTGATTTCTGTTCCACTGGTGTGTTCAACGGCAACCAGCATGACAATCAATTCGGCAGCGACAATTGGTTTGTGAATGATGGTGCCGATTGGGAGACCAACAGATAGAAGTTGATCATCGACACCAAACTTCTTCTGACAGTCTTCTCTCGCTCCGGAGAACATCACATATGTGGTGGCAACGGAGAGCTGGAGAAGAGCGTTATCTTTGAGGCGTCTCCAGATTTCGCGAACCGGTACGTGGATGATTCGAGATGAAATTAATACTCGTACAAATGTAGCCAGCAAGATGAAGAACGCATAGTTGACCATGAAACTGAGGAAATCGAAGAATTGCTTAACGGTTACGGTCAGACCGACGTCTACCATACTGAGGTATACGAATGCATCCAAGAAGAATTCAAAACCATTGATGATTTTGAATACCAGTGCGTTTCCTTCTTCAATGAGGTGACTGATTGTATGAACGCGGCGCTGGAGATAGAGCATCGCAATGCCGATGATAACACCCAGGAAAACGACCTGAATCAAGCTTCCGTCGATGAATGGGGAAAGAATGTTCGTCGGAACCAATGTCTCAAGGAATGACATAATCGGAACCAATCCGTTCTTCAGTGAGAATCCTCGCTGGACGGGGAAGACGAAGACGCAGAGCACACCGGTTGCAATAACCATGCAGAGTGAACTCAAGATAAAACGCTTGATAATCTGCTGCCCGTCTCGCTGCATGTACCTCGGGCTGCCCATACTCATAACACCAGCAATAACCGATAGGAAAATCATCGGCGTTACAATCATCTTCAGAAAGTTGCAACCGTATGCAAACAGAAAGTCGAGTATATAGACATCAAAGAAGTCTGCGACCGAATCTGGTCCGAGACGAAGTAATATCGCTGTGACGAGCGAAGCCGCGATAATCTTTGCGAGCGAGATGAAGAGATGGCCTTCTTTCGTGACGATATTGGTGTAGACGACATTTCGTCCACGGTCAAACTGGAACAGCCAACCTTCACTGAGTAGGCCGAGCACGTTGCTTATGATATCGGACTCTTCATAACCTTCATTTTCAAGTGGGTTGCGCTTGTAAGTGATTCCAATCAACGACATGCTGATGCTCACTTCTTTGTTGTTCGATTCAATTACTAATTCCACCGATAGATTCTTCGCACTGTCATTCCAGTGCATTAGAATTTCTTCCGCGGAAAGACGGTGTTTCAGGATATCTTTGCGGGATAGCGCTGGATACGGTGTGAGCACTCGCTCAATTTCAGCAGAAATGGAATCGATCCCTTCGCCGTTCAAAGGATAGACTTCATTAAGTACAATTCTTTTCATAAATCATTATCCTTATTGTTCTCTAAAAATAAATGTTACTGAATCGTAAGGAAATCGACAAAGCCAGTGATTTCGAATATTTCCATGATGTTATCATCTACGTGAGTGAGAACCATCGAGCCCTTCGGACTCATTGTTTTCTGCGCTTTGAGAATTACGCGAAGACCGGCAGAAGATACATAATCTGATTTCTCCATATCTAGTACTAGTTCCGAAATCTCTGGATAGAGGGCTTCCAATTCTTTTTCCAATTCTGGTGCGGTGACCGTGTCCAATCTGCCGGTTAGGGAAACGGTTGCCTTTGAATCTTCTTTTTTGGTTGAAATTTCTAGACTCATTTTGAACTCCTTTTTTTATTCATTTAATCCTTTGGTGTGATTCGATTCGATGTTGGTCGAGCTATTGTCGTTTGAATCCGCTTCGGATGAAACGGTATTGTGACCGGAAAGTCGCTTCTTCATTGTGAGGACATTTCGTCCATTCTTAAATTCGTACTTCACATCGTCCATGGTTTGCTTTACCAGGTAGACACCCAGACCACCAACTGGTCGGTCGGCAGCGGAAAGGGTGATGTCGGGATCCTTTTTCGACAATGGATCATACGGAATGCCGTGATCGGCAAATCGTACAATCAGAGAATCGCCTTCTAATTTGACGCCGACAGTAACAGAATCTTCGCGTTCCTGATAGGCATATTTCGCGATGTTGACGAATATTTCTTCTACACATAAACCAATTTGCGCGAGCACCTTCGGGGAACAGCATTCATCGACGAGTTTCTCTTCGACGAAGGACATAACTTCGTCGAGATTCGTGTCTTTGGCGATGAATTTTCGCTCCAAGATGTCATCTTTCTTGCGCTTCATGCTGTAGTTCAGGAGAAGCATAGTGATGTCATCGAATTGTTCGGCTTCTCCGGCGAACTTGGAGATATCCTTGCGGAGTGCGTGAACAGTGGATTTGACATCATCGCAGAAATGACTGTTCAGATAGTCTTTCAAGCGTTCGCTTCCGTAGAATTCTCCTTTCTCGTTGATGGCTTCGGTAACGCCGTCTGTGTACAGGAAAATTTGATCTCCTGGACTCAAAAGTACTTGATAGTCTTCATAATGATAACCATCCATGCCCGCAAGTACCATTCCCGGTTTGGAACGGAGATAATCGAAAGAACCGTTTCCGAGTTTGATGAGCGGTGGATTGTGACCGGCATTCGAATATTCGAGAACACCGGTTGAGGTGTCGAGTATTCCGAGCCAAGCGGTAACGAACATACCGTCTTCATTGCCTTCGCACAGCATATGGCTGACCTTAGAGAATGCTTCGGATGGGGACGCCCCCATGTTAACCTCGTTCTTGATAAGCGTCTTCGTAATAACCATGACGAGTGCCGCAGGAACACCTTTGCCTGATACGTCTGCCATGACGAGTGCCATTTTATCATCGTCGACGTTGAAGAAGTCGTAGAAGTCTCCCCCCACGGCTTTTGCTGGATTCATGAGTGCGTAGAGCTCAATCTCTTCGCGGTCAGGAATCGGCGGGAAAATGGTCGGAAGCATATGCGTCTGTATATCGTTTGCCAGCAATAAGTCCGCTTCGATACGAGCGTTTTCTTGCGCAATTTTCTCCTGCTCGAGTACCATCGTGCGGCCATAATCTGCAATTCGGAAGCAAACAATCGCAATGACGATGAATATCAAGAGCTTCGGTAAATAATACATGAACAGAAGACCTTGCATTCGATCCATTTTGTCGATTCCGAGCGCACGAACCGCTTCTCGCAGCGTTGAATTCACTGTCAGTGTAGTGCCTTCCGGAACGCGATAGAAATTCAAATCGAGAAGTCCACCGTCCCAGTAGGCACAAGCAAAAGTGCTAAAAGCAAAGAGTACACTCGTTAGAACTGCAATGAAGTTTGTGAACCATTTTGAAAAATACCGAGTGGACAGAACGACCGGAATCGCCATCGCGAGGCTGACATTATATCCGAGCAAGCAATCTGCTCTGGCAAGTGCAATGACGAGCTCTATCAGTAGCAGATATTTAATCCAGCGTCGCTCCGCTTTGAAGAAGTTGCAAATGAAAGCAGGGAGCAACAAACCGAACAGTGCTTGCAAAGTGAGATCATCCATACTGTCAGCTTCCAAATGGAAAAGTCCGGTATGATTAATCGCCCATACGAGGAGCACAAGCATACTGCTCACAATGAGGGTGAAACTGACCAAGCGATTGGCTTCTAATTCGTTGCTTTGAAGAACATCGTTCGGGTCGAGTTTCTCTCGGAACAAGTGGCGAAAATCAAATTCGCTAAGGCTTCTTTTATTCAACAAACGACTCCTTTCCGTGAGTGTGATACCGTTTAATCTTCGGTGATGTCGGTTTTCTCAAATTCTTCGGTCTGTTGTTTTACAAAGTTATCGGCCTGACGGTTCTGGATGCGCTCTTTGAGTTCGGCCACCTTATCATCTTCGGTCTTTGGACGAATCGCACCAATCTGTGAGGACAGAATGTTGATGTCGTGTTCGTCGAAGACGAGCTTCATCTGACGACGCAGGTCTCGGTCAAGCTGTACGCGATCTTTCTCGAGGCACTTGGCAATGATTCGAATCGTCATAGTATCCATGTCCTGAGCGGATACGCCACGGTAGAATGGACCTTCCACGATGGATGGCAAGTTGTTCTTAATCTTCGGGAACTCGTCGCGAAGGGCTTTCTCGATGTAATGCAAATCTTCGCTGTATTTTACAATCATATCGACCGAGATAACGGAGTAATCCTTAGTCATATTCAAGATATTCTTGACGCTGCTGTTCGAGAAAATCTTGACGTTGCCGGCACCTTCCTTAATCTTTGTTGTTCGAATGCCGATTTCAACGACCGTACCGCGGAATCCATCAATCGTAACAATATCGCCGACCTGGAACTCGCTCTCGAAGATGATGAAGAGTCCAGCGAGAATATCGGATACGAGGCTCTGTGCACCAAGGCCGATGACGAGGGACAAGATACCAGCGGATGCCAGCAATGTTTTCGTATCGACGCCGAGTGTGCTTAGGCAGTAGTATATGATGAACAGCACGGAGAACGTGCGCAGGAAGTTGTCGAGCATTCGGCAAATCGTCTCGCCGCGCGCATTGAGGAATTCCGCAACCCACATGACGAAGCGTCTCGCAATGATGGTAACCTCGATGATGGATATAGTCATCAGGACGCAGTATGTGATGGAGAAGATGTTAACCCCATGTTGCCACTTGCCGCGCAAGATGAAACGAATTAGCGAATTATCATCGAAAATGTTATTGGCAAAGATGACGGAAATCAGTATGACAAATGCCAATACCATGAGTATTTTATTCAGAATGAAGAACGTCTTCTGTCCAGCGTTCATGTCTTCCCAAGGAATTCCTCGGTGGCTCCAACGGGACGTTACCGAACGGGATGTTTTGGTGCGTCCGTCTCCGAGGTCGACATTGACCACATCCTTCGGATTATTCGTCTCATCCGGTGCCGATGTGGCGTTGGAAATAGTGGAATCTGAATTGTCTTCAGATTCTGTCAGGAACTTCTTATCAAACGAATCGAAGCTGAACATCCACCATAGAATAATCATGAATAGGAACATGACCACAGTGGTTAGTGCGGACACTGGCAATGCCGCTTTGTTCATCGAACTGAATGGTACGGCGATGTACGTGATGTAATGGCTGAACTTTCCGGATGCACAGTAGTAACGTGTTCCGTCGATGGTGATGAAATCATTGTAATCAGCTTTGACCATGTTCCCGGTCATGCCGTAGTCTGTAATATCCTGATTGATAAGCTCCTTCTCTGGGAAGTAAGCAAATGTGTTCGTCTTTGTGTCAACGGCAAAAGCAAAACCGCTTTTGCCCACTTGGATGCCTTTGAGCACGGTTGCTAGGTCTGTGTTCAGTGTTGCTTTCGACAGGGCATCTGGTGTTACACCGATTTCGAGCATGCCAACCGTCTTGTGTTTGCTGTTTAGAATGGCTTTGCCGATATATTGTTTGAGGTTGCCCTCGTCATCCTTTTGGATATCTTGAACGACTTCATCTTTGGTACCATTCAGAATTGACCAGAATTGGTAGGTCTGGTTCTTCCTGTCTTTGCTCAAAGAGAAACTCCAGAGCTTCGAATCCGAAGCTTGCACTTTCCCTTTGCTGTTGAAGAGGGTGAGGTTATTAACCTGGAGCGCTTTCTTCAAGGAAATCATGTACTTCTGTGTCAACGCAGAACTGTCCGTGTTCTTGATGATATAAGCACCTAGGCGAACTTTCTCCAAGCACTGATTCTGATACTGTGTTGTCTCGGTTGCAATCGTATCGTCGTTTGCCGAAAGGGTCTTTAGCATTTCAGTACCGCGGGCATTGCTGGTAATCGACTGTTGCGACAAGGTCAGCAGTGTTTGTGTGTAATAGGTTACACCGAAGGTTAGCAGGGAACCGATAACCGCGATGCAAATGATCTTGTTGCCCAGTGGACGGTTATATTTAGCCGGAGAATTCGGCTCGTCGAATTTGTTTTTAAGATCCTCTTCCTGCGGCTGATGATCTCCGTGAAGGAATGTGCAATAGAGGATAATCATGCCGGCGAGAATCGTATAGATGATGAGTGCAATCGCAATTGTCATGTTACGGTTGGCACTGATTTCCGAATAAGGAACCGCGGTGGCTATTAGTCCGTTGTCAATCTTCTTTACGGAGCAGAAGTACTTCGTGCCGTCAATCGTGATGTTCAGGTCGCTGCCATCTTTCATCTTCGAAATATCGATGCCGTGGTCGGATGCTTTGTCGCCGATGAGTTTATCTTTCGGGTAGTAGAGAATCGTCTTCTTCACTGCATGAACGGCAAAAGCAAATCCATTCTGACCGACATGAATATCATCCAGTACATTGGACAAGGAAGCATTGACAGCGAGGTTCGCACTCAGTGTATCGATGTTATGGATGATGACAACGGTATGGCTTCCATCAATCTTTGCGGTGTAAGTGTGAGGCTCTTTGCTCTTGTCTGGCACAGTTCCATCTTTCGCAATTACTGACCCCGAGGCATTCTTGATGGCGATATAATCGACGTTCAGGATATCACGAAGCTTCGCAAGTTGGCTGTTGCTGTAGGAGAAGTTCGCGTTCTTCGCCATGAATGCTACGGAATCCGCCTTGGACTGATATTGCTGGTCATAATTCTTTGTAATCTCGGTCTCGGAAGCTTTGCTATCCTGGATGAGCGAGTCAATCAGCTTCAGCTTTGTATGAGAATATTGCTTCTGCTCGCTGGTTGCGATGTGGGTGCAGAGGAAACTCACACTGATGCCTAAAATGAGCGCGCCGATAATGAAAATCAAAATGAGCGATTTCGTTCTTTTTCTGGTATTCATGTCTCTTCAAAATCTCCTTGTTCATCTATACATTTTCATCCTCAAAATGGGATGAGAATCTCGTAAATTCGCAAAGTATATTATACCTTTTTTTGAGGGTAATTACTACCGATTTCGGGGCGCATTATACGGTAGAAAATGTAATATTTTTGTTACGATTTCGATATGTCGCGTCCCATTATTTTTAATCGATACAGAAAAGCATTTTTAATGTGTTATGAAACGGCGAAGTAGAGAAATATAATTCTAATTTTATCCGCAATTGTGATACAATTGCTAAAAGATATTTTTATCAAAAAGGGAGATTAGGACGATGAAAAAGAAAATTTGTGTTTCCGTTCATTTCATGACGGAAGAACGAAAGAAGAAAATTTGCGACGTTGCAGAACCGCTCGGTTACGAAGTGGAATTCTTCGAGAATGATGCAGCTGCAGTGGGCAAAGTGGATGATGCGGAAATCGTATTCTGCGAGACACCAAAGCCAGTTGCAGGACTTAAGGAAATCAAGTGGTGTGCGAGCTCCTATGCAGGAATCGCACCATATCTGGCACCCGGTGTGCTTCCAGAGGGCTGCCTGCTGACCAATGGTGCGGGTTCGTACGGCGTAACCATTTCGGAGCACGTCATCATGGTATCGCTCCTGCTGCTCAAGCAGATGCTGAGATATAGCGAAATCATTGCTAACAGAGAGTGGCGTCACGATGTAGACATTCGTTCCATCTACGAAAGCCGTGTAACGATTGCAGGAACGGGAGACATCGGTCGCTACACTGCAAAGAGAATGAAAGCAATGGGGGCATCTACTGTAATCGGCGCAAACCGCAGCGGCAAGTGCGACGAAGAGGCATTCGACCGCATCGTGACATCGGATCAGATTGATGAGCTTCTGCCAGATACGGACATTCTCGTAATGTGCATGCCGGAGACACCAGCAACGAGAGGCATGCTTTCGCGTGAGAGAATTGCGATGCTTCCACCCCATGCCATTGTTGTCAATGTCGGAAGAGGTAGCTCTATCGATCAGGAAGCACTGATTGAAGCACTGGAAACAGAGAAAATCGCCGGTGCAGCGCTGGACGTTGTAGAGCCAGAGCCACTGCCGAAGGATCATCCGCTGTGGACGACCAAGAACACGATTATTACTCCGCACATTTCGGGAAACATGTCCCTGGAGCATACGAAGGATGAGTCCGTGGAACTCTTCTGTGCGAATATTCAGCGTTACGCAGCTGGCGAAGAGCTTGCTCATGCGGTAGACTTTACGAGAGGATATTAATTTTACAAAAGAATTTGATTTCAACAGATCCAGTGTGTTGGCGAAACCTCGCTGCACCTGGATTCTGCTTAGGAAGGTAAAAATAAAATGATTAAAGCTTGTATATTCGATTTGGACGGGACGCTGACCGAGACGCAGGAGTCTATCGCACGGCCGATTAACCAGACGCTGAAGCACTACGGCCTTCCGGAGCAGCCAGTTGAAGCGTTCAATTACTTCGCTGGCGACGGAATCAACAATGCGCTGAAGCGGGCGCTACAGGCGTCGGGCGATGAAGAATTGAAATTCTACGATGAGGGAATTGCGTTGTGCCGGAAATGGATGGATGAGGATCCGCTTTACCACGTGAAACCGTATCCGCACGTGGTGGAATCCCTTCAAGCGCTGAAGCAGAATGGGATTCGTCTGGCCGTGTTTTCTAATAAACCGAACACGAGTGCGCAGAATGTTGTGAAGACGATTTTCGGTGAAGATTTGTTCGACCATGTTCAAGGCCAGAAGGAAGGGGTCCCGATTAAACCGAATCCGGCGGGTGTATTCGAAATCTTGAAGAAATTTGGTGTAGAGAAGGATGAATGCCTTTACTTCGGCGACACGAATACGGACATGATGACTGGAAAGAATGCTGGCCTGTATACGGTTGGTGTGACATGGGGGTTCCGCCCGAGAAAGGAACTTGAAGAATACCATGCAGACGTCATTATTGATTCAGCAGCAGACTTTGTGACATTGGTGGAACAGCGAAATGCCTAGTCCTCGGGCAAGTGAAAAAAGAAATGGTGAATGGGCATTGCGCGGAAGCAAGGTGCAGTGTCCATTCTTTTGTTAGAAGCACAGATGAGGTGTCGATGAAGAAAGTGAGAAGACCGGAACTGCTGGTTCCGGCGGGAAGTATAGAACCGTTCATCGCAGCGGTGGAAAATGGTGCAGATGCCGTATATATCGGCGGTCGCTTGTTCAATGCCCGCATGAATGCGGGTAATTTTGACGATGAAATTCTGCCTCAAGCATTGGATTATGCACATGCGAGAGGTGTGAAGGTCTTCGTGACGATGAACACATTGATTTATGATGAAGAGATGGAAGAAGCTCTCGAGTACGCCGATTTCTTATACGAGGTGGGCGTTGATGCACTCATCATCCAAGACATTGGATTGGGAAAGCGAATCCAGGAGAGCCTGCCAGAATTCCCACTCCATCTCTCGACGCAGGGAACGGCGTTCGATGCAGACTGCGTGCGCGTTGCCAGTAAGCTGGGGTATGAACGCGTGGTGCTTTCGCGTGAATTGTCCCTTTCGGAAATTGAGAAAGTGTGCGAAGAAACCGATGCAGATATCGAGATCTTCGTCCATGGAGCTCTATGTATCTGTTATTCCGGCCAATGCCAGATGAGCCGGTTCTACGGTGGCAGAAGTGGAAACCGAGGCGCCTGCGCGCAGCCTTGCCGTCTTCCTTACGTAGGAAGAACGATGGCTGGCAAAAAACACTCTGGGCATTTGCTGAGTCCAAGAGACCTCTGCCTGATTGATAATCTCGGTGCGCTGATTGAAGCAGGTGTGTACTCATTCAAGATTGAAGGGCGCATGAAGTCGCCTGAATATGTGGCAGTCGTGACGAGAATTTACCGCAAGTATATCGACGAATACATGGAGAAGGGAACGTACCGTGTATCGGAAGAAGACCGCCAGGAGCTGATGCAAATTTTCAACCGCGGCGGATTTACTGCAGGATATTTGCAAGGGAATCCGGGAAAGAAATTGATGTCAGAGAAAATTCCGAAGAATCAAGGCATCCGAATCGGCACCGTAACGTCCGTTCGCAGGGGTTCTACCCTAGTCGATGTTCGCTGCGATATTGAACCGAACATGGGCGATGGCATCGAAATTCGCTCCATGGTTTCGGGTTCGAGTGCCGCGAGTCAAAACGCTCGAACCGCCAGTAACATCATCAGCTATAAGAAAGCGCTGGGAAATGGCGTGTGTCGTATCGGCGACTTCAAGGAATCCGTGAGCAAGGGCGACATCGTCTATCGGACGTCGGCCAAAAATCAATTGGAGGAAGCTCGTCAGAGCTTCCGACATATTTCATTATCGGACATTCCGGAAACGGTGGAAGGTAATGGTGGAAAGCGTCACATCGGACGGCGTCGCGGCATTTCGCTGACGCTGACGTGCTTCCACCAAATCTTGCGCTTGACGGCATCAACATTGCCGGAAGAGGGTGAGCAGTGGACGAGCCAGCAGGTGCGAAGCGTCACTGTGGAAGCCGGACCGTATGATGTGGACGGAGAACGCGCGACGCCGGAAGAACGTTTCCGGAATGCACTGCTTAAGACCGGGAGCACACCGTTCCGCGTGGAGAAATTAAATCTTAAGGGGGATTTTGATGTACGCGTACGCGCATCGGAAATCAATGCACTTCGCCGCGACTGCCTTGCTGCATTGGAAAAAGAAATTGTCTTCCGCCGTGAACTTCCGAGCATACCGGGGATGGAACTTCCCTCGAAAGACGAACTCGCTCGGATATTGCCGAAATCAATCCATCGCATTCCGCTGGCGGAACTTTGCTTGGAAGCAGAAGAACGAACATGCTCTTTGCAAGAAGTATGTTCGGAATACGATTTGACATCAGCAGAAGCCTTTGCAATGAAGGCGGAATGTGAAGAGGCGACAACCAATGCTGGACTTAAGCGTTCACCGTCAGAAACACAGATGAATATCTTGAGTATCTCCAATGTGACGAAAGGCCTTGAAGATGAAATCCTACTTCGCCACATGGATGAGATTACAGCAATTGAAACGGATACACCGATTCTAGTCGGAAACCTGAGCTGGTTATCGAGATTGCTTTTGGCGGGGAATACGGTCTATGCGGATTACGGCTTGAATGCACTGAACCGAGAGTCTGTTCGGGTTCTTACAGAGCTTGGAGCGACAGGATATTTTCCAAGTCTGGAAGCCATGGAACGAGAAGACTTTCTCGAAGGAGAAGAACTTCCCTTGATGGTGAGCGAGCACGATTTTGATGCAGTGGAAATTGAGAATAAGAAGAGGCGAATTCAAGCGGAATTGCATCATCCACGATATAGCAGTCAGACGCGAGTTTTTCCGAAGTAATTAGGAGGATATCAGCATGACTAATGATAACGCACCAACAAAAATATGCCAGAAACAATCGAAGACAAAGGGGTATCTTGCGATTATGATTGCAGGAACGCTATGGGGAATGACGGGCGTGTTTTCGAATATCATGTCGACCAATCTTGGCGGTAACTCATCGACGGCAGCATTCTATCGGATGCTCGGTGCCGTTATCATGTTGGCGCTCTATATCGCCATTCGCGACCCGAAGAAGTTTCAAATCGGGCGCACTGAACTCAAGCTTGCTGCATTTCAAGGGTTGACGACGGGGTGTCTATTCAGCCTCGCGTATATCTATGCGATTCAATATGTGGGGCTCTCCACAGCAGCGATTTTGCTCTATACTTCGCCGGTATATGTCATCATTTTGTCGAGAATCCTGTTCGGAGAGGAAATCCGTCGGAACAAAATCATCGCGCTTATCGTTAACCTAATGGGGTGTGCCCTCACCGTAACCGGTGGAAGTTTTGCTTGGAAGAGCCTCTCCCTAGTTGGCATTTTGCTGGGACTTGCTGCCGGACTTTGCTATTCGATGATGCCAATCTGCGGACACTTCGCCGCGGAACGTATAGAACCTGAGACCATTACGTTCTACTCACTCGTGTTTGCACTCGGATTTCTTCTACTTCTCGTCCGTCCGTGGCAGTACAAAGAACTTTCGCTGAATGGTGGTCTTGCACTCTGGAGCGTTCTAGCTGGTCTAATGACTACCGCACTTCCATTCACGTTATACACGTACGGGATGAGCGTCATTCCGGAGCCATCGAAAGGCCCGGTGCTGGCATCTCTCGAGAACGTCTCCGCATCCATCTTCGGCGTGATGCTCTTCGGTGAATTCATGAACGCCTGGAAAGTGTGCGGAATTATGCTCGTATTTTGCTCCATTGTAATCATCAACAGAAAGGGACAATCTGATGAAACTAATGCATCTTAGCGATCTTCACCTTGGGAAGCGAGTGAACGGCTTCTCCATGCTCGAAGATCAAGAATACATTCTGAATCAAATTCTGGAAATGATGGAAGCAGAGGCGCCCGATGCGCTTTTGATTGCAGGCGATGTCTACGACAAGCCAATTCCGCCGGCGGAAGCGGTGCATCTGATGGACCAGTTCCTCACGGCCGTAGCGAACCGGAAAATTTCGACATACATCATCAGTGGCAACCACGATTCGGCGGAGCGTGTGGCATTCGGGCATCAATTGATGGCAGAGAGCGGCATCTACATTTCTCCGGTGTACGACGGTAGCATTGCGTCTTACACACTGGAAGATGAGTGGGGTAAAATCAATTTCTATCTCATCCCATTCGTCCGACCAACCATGGTGCGAAATTATGCCGAGGATGTCGAAATCCAGAATTACACGGATGCGCTGAATGAAATCGTGAAGCGTTTGGATTTGAATCCGGACGAACGAAATGTCGCCATCGTGCACCAATTCGTCATTGGAATCGGCAGCGATGCGATGCCGGAAACGTGCGACTCCGAACAACTTTCGGTGGGCGGTATCGACCAAGTGGATGGAAGTGTGTTTGCAGATTTTGATTATGTGGCGCTCGGCCATTTGCATGGACCGCAGCGTGTAGGCCGAGATGAAGTGCGCTATGCGGGATCGCCACTCAAATATTCTTTCTCAGAATTGAATCAGAAGAAGAGTGTGACCATCATCGAACTTCTTGAGAAAGGAAATGCCGAAATTCGATTACTTCCGCTGAAGCCACTTCGAGAACTTCGAGAAGTGCGAGGTTCATTTGCGGAAATTATTCAAGATGGTGCATCCGCAGCGTCGCCATCGAAAGACTATTGGCACGTGATTTTAACCGATGAAGATGATGTGATCGATGCCCTGTCTCGTATTCGGGAATATTATCCGAACACGATGCTTCTCGATTACGATAACCGGCGGACGCGTTCGCAGCGGGAAGTAGAGCAACCGGTGGATGCGAAAGAGCGGACGCCACAGGAATTGTTCGAACTTCTTTTCGAGCAGCAGAACGACCAGCCGATGAGCGGCGAGCAGCGTGGACTTGTGGATTCTTTAGTGCGTGAGATTTGGGAGATGCAGGAATGAGACCAATATGGATAGAGATGTCCGCGTTCGGACCTTATGCAGGAAAACAAGTTATTGATATGGAGCAGTTGGGGGATTCGGGGTTGTACCTGATTTCTGGTGACACCGGAGCTGGTAAAACCACGATTTTCGATGCCATCGTTTTCGCCTTGTACGGTACTGCC
>CAVFWT010000007.1:0-25739 GCA_963626305.1 bacterium
CGTAAAGAAGGTGACGAGGAAACCAATTGCACCTTCGGAAGAAGAATTAGAAATTAATCCGAGATCGCGGAGTGCGAAACTTCGCGTAATCGAGAAGCTCTAGGATCCGGAATCGTTATTGCGGGATAGATTGAGCGACGACGATTGAATCGGTTGAGTGAAAAATACGACAGAATATAGAAAGGTAAGACAATGGCTACAGCAGTGAATACGCGCAGCAAGTCGGCTGCGGTGAGACGGCAGAAGACACGAGTACAAGCGGCTTCTGCGCAGTACAAGATTGCAATTAAATATATCGCTTGTGCGGCGCTGGTGCTACTGAGTATTGTCTTTATGGCTGCATACTCAGCAAATCTGCAGCAGAAGAATAACACCCTGACATCGGAGAACGAGATGCTTCAGGCAGAAATTGATTCACTTAAAGAGCAGATTAACAACGCGACAAGCATTGAGAAGGTGGAGAAGATCGCAACGGAGAAATATGGAATGACGCAGCAATCCTCAAAGAACTACGTCACCATCAAGGATAACTCCAGCAAGACGAAAAGTCTGGCGGATGTGATCAAGAAAGAAGCCTATAACTAATCTTTGAACGCTGGCAAAACCACTTTTCTCCCGTATGAGAGGCAGTGGTTTTTTGCAGTATATAAGGATCGGAATGAAAAAGGTAAATAAGGATAAACAAAGGGCGATTAATCAAAAAAGAATACGTGAAGCGATGTCCGTGCGGAGCGGGGTTTCAATCTTGAACATCAAGCGCCTTGGTATTGGCTTTATATTGGTAATCCTTCTCTTTACGGTTCTCTTGTTTCGCGTCGCTTATTGGCAAATTGTCCGTGCAGATGATTTGAATGAAAAAGCAACACAGATGCAAGATCAGGACACGTCGATTGAGCCGGTTCGAGGAACAATTTACGATTCCAATATGAATGCGCTGGCTCTGACGGTAACGAAATATGAGTTATATGCTTATACGCAGAGTCTCTATAAAGACGACAAGGTTACAGATAAGGCGCGTAAAAGCATTTTACAGAATCTCATCAAGTATACCGGGGAGACAGAGGAGAAACTCAAGGCGAAATTGACAGGCGATGAAAACCTCGTAAAACTCGCTTCTGGTTTAAAGAAAAGCGATGCGAACAAACTCAAAAAGTTATATGGCGACAGCGTTGTGGTGAAGACGAAGGTATCCCGCAGTTATCCGAATGGAGACTTTGCTTCACACGTACTGGGATTTGTCGATTCGGATAACAGTGGGCGAAGCGGACTGGAATACCAGTACAACTCATTGCTGGCTGGAACGAAAGGCCGTGCGGTTAGCACGACGGACAGCCAAGGAAATACGCTGTCAAACGGAAATCGCAAATATTATAAAGCGCAAGACGGATATAGCTTGGTAACAACCATTGATGCGGTTATCCAGAATTACGCAGAGGAAGCGGTAGCAGCCGGTGAGAAGCGAACGAAAGCGGAATCTATCAGCTGTATCGTTATGAGCCCAAAGACGGGTGATGTACTCGCGATGGTGAACTATCCGAGCTATGACCCAAATGATCCGTATGAACCGACGGATCCGTATGAACTAAAGAAATTTAACAAGCTATCAGAATCGAAGCAGAGTGAGTATCTGAGCAAAATGTGGACGAACTCCATTGTGAGCGGTGTCTACGAGCCAGGATCAACATTTAAGTTGATTACGGCAGCATCCGCACTGGATTCGGGATCCGCGAATAGCAAATCTCGTTACAAATGCCCAGGATACATCGTCGTCAATGGCACGAAGATTAAGTGCTGGGGAAGTGCGCACGGAACACAGTCACTGAAGCAGGCAGTTGGAAACTCTTGTAACCCAGCGATGGCACGTGTTGCACTCAATATGGGCGCAAGCACATTCTACGATTACATCGATTTGTTCGGATTTGATGACAAGACTGGCATTGACCTTCCGGGTGAAGGAAATTCTATCGTGAAGAGCACTTCGGGTCTCGGTAATGTCGATCTGGCGACAACTGGTTTTGGCCAGGGTATTGCGATTACACCAATACAGCTGATGTGCGCTATCAACTCGCTGGGTAACGGCGGATACTTGATGCAGCCGAAGGTTGTGAAGAAAGTGCTCGACAGCAATGGCAAGACGGTGAAGACCATCAAAGATACGAAAGTACGCCGAACGGTTTCGAAAGAAGTATCGGATCAGATGCGTACAATCATGCAATATTACGTAGAGAAGGGCGGCGGAAGTGCTGCGTATATCGCAGGGTACCGAATCGGTGGCAAAACCGGTACGGCGAATATCGCTAGCAATGGCGGATATTCCAGCGATACGGTGGCTTCTTTTATCGCAATGGCACCGATGGATGATCCGCAGGTTACCGTGCTTGTCATGGTTACCCGTCCGAAAGGTAGCGAATTTGGTGCGACCAACGCCGGACCAATCGTAAAGCAGATTATGTCAAATGTGCTGCCGTACTTAGGGGTTGAGAAGAAATACGCGAAGAACGAGAAGAAGACCGAAACGACGACGAAAGTAACCGTGCCAAAGGTTACCAATATGAACAGTCAATACGCAAAGAATATTCTCTCGGCGAAAGGGCTGAAATACAAGGTGATGCCGGCGAACTCCGGCAGTTCCTTCAACGTAGTGGATCAATATCCAAAGGCGGGGACGAAAGTAGATTCGAAGAGTACGGTCTATATCTACAGCAAGTAAAGCACAAGAAATATATAGAAACGAAGAGGAAACAGAAGCATATGAAAAGGACGAGCCTGAATTACATCGCAGAAGCTATCGGTGCAGAAATATATGCCCGTGCGAAGACAGATGAATATGAGTACGTTCAGTCAGTATCAATTGATTCCCGGACGATTCCGGAGAATTGCTTGTTCTTCTGCATCATCGGCGAACGCGTCGATGCACATAAATTTTTACCAGATGTCTGTGAGAAGGGATGCCACAATGTGATTGTCTCTAATCGTGAATGGGCAGGAAAAATCGCTCAGCGAGAAGACGTGAATGTATTGCTCGTTCCTGATACGCGCTTGGCACTTATGGCGCTTGGAGAACGGTACTTGGACGATTGGAAAGGCCTTCGTAAAGTTGGTGTAACCGGAAGCGTTGGAAAGACCAGCACGAAAGAATTTCTCTACAGTGTTCTGAAGAGCAAATACCGAACCGGTAAGACTCCAGGAAATTTGAACAGTGAATTTGGGATTCCGCTTACCGCATTTTCGTTTGATGAAGATATCGAAGTAGCGGTAATCGAGATGGGTGCTGGATACGGAAGTGCAATTGGTGATTTAGCACAGATTGCGAAACCGGAAGCAGCTGTAATCACTAACGTTGGCACTTCGCATCTCGAAGTGTATGGAACACGTCAGCAGCTGCTGGAGGAGAAACTTCGCGTTGCAACTGGCTTTACTCCGGAGAATGTACTCGTAATCAACACGGACAGCGACATCCTCACGCGTGAGAATGCGGAGAAATATCAGCCAGGTTCCGCACATATCGTGACGGTTGGAAGCCACGGCGGCGAAGATTATCACTTGAGTGACATCATCGACCGAGGAATTGCTGGTGTGGAATGCACTGTTACTCATGGCGATGAGAAAGCGCAGCTGAAACTTTCTGTAATCGGTGCGCACAACCTTGGAAACGCGGTGCTGGCAATCGCGATTGGTGAATTGTTCGGAATTACACTCGAAGAAGCGGTTCATTCGCTTTCTTATGTCGAGATGAACGCAAATCGCCTGGATGTGATTCACAGCGCAGGATACTTCATTATTAATGACACGTATAACGCTAGCCCGGAATCGATGAAAGCGGGAATTGATGTCCTGGTGAACAGCCCGGGAAAAAGAAAAATCGCCGTTCTCGGCAGCATGTTTGAGCTCGGTGAGCATTCTGCTGAACTCCACCGAGGCGTGGGAGAGTACATCAAGGGAAAAGCAGTGGATCTCTTAGTTGCAATTGGAAAGAACGGTGAAGACATTGCAAATGGAGCAAAGGATGCTGGTGCCGAAGCGGAAGTGCAATACTTCGAAACACGCGAGGAAGCCGCCGAAATGCTGAAATCGATGCTAGAAGCTGGTGATGTCGTATACGTCAAAGCGTCACGTTCCATGGAACTGGAGAAACTCGTAGAAGATATCAGCGCTCAAGATGCGATATCGGATGCAATGTTAGATAAAGTAATTAAAGAGTTATCGATTTAAAGAAAGACAGGTAAGCATACAATGGATTCTGTATTGAACATCCTTCTATATTTCATATTGCCGTTAGCGGTGACTGCAATTCTGACGCATCAGCTGATTCCTTATTTTCATCGGAAGCAGTTCGGTCAATATATCCGTGAAGAAGGGCCGCAGGCACATCTAAAGAAGCAAGGAACGCCGACAATGGGCGGACTTGCAATCGTTATCGGTATTGCGATTGGATTGCTAATCTATGGCGTTCGTGCTCATTTTGAAGTGCAAGCATCTTGCTGCGGCGGAACAAGAAATGCGACAGATGCATTCGCAATCTTGCTCACAATGTTACTCTTTGGAGTAATTGGCTTTGTAGATGATTACAATAAGATTGCAAAGAAGGAAAATCTCGGACTCACCGCAAAGCAGAAACTGCTGCTGCAGGCACTGTTCAGCATCGTCTTGGGCGCATACATGCTCATGACAGGACGTGTTGCAATCTTGATTCCGTTCTTCAAAGTATATGTGCGACTGGGCATCTTGTATGTGCCGTTCGTTATGTTTGTTGAAATTGCCATGTCCAATGCGGTAAATCTTACCGATGGATTGGATGGATTGGCTTCGGGCGTAACTGCAATTGTCGGGTTGACTTTCGCTGCAGTCGGTTGGGCGAAAGGTAGCGATATTTTGATGATCAGTGGCCTTTGTGTTGCTGGCGCACTGGTTGGATTCCTGATTTTCAATCACTACCCAGCGAAAATCTTTATGGGCGACACGGGTTCTATGGCACTGGGCGGAATCCTGTCCGGCATTGCTGTGGTAACAGGAAATGAATTTTTGCTCCCTCTGGTGGGCTTGATCTATGTGCTTGAAGCACTTTCGGTTATTATTCAGGTAACGTACTTCCGCAAGACTGGCGGCAAGCGGTTCTTCCGAATGGCACCGCTTCACCACCACTTCGAACTGGGAGGAATGAAAGAATATAATGTCGTATATATGTTCTGCGCAGTTACAGCGGTACTCGGAGTAATCACATATTTTGCCGCAGCGTAGGCATGTGAGAATGGAGGAAATGAAATGAAGAAAGAAGCTGTACAGGGTAAAAAAATTCTCGTGGTAGGTATGGGAAGATCCGGAAAAGCAGCGGTTTCGGAACTTCATAAATTAGGAGCAATTGTTCATGCACAAGATTCTAATCCCGTAGAGAAAATGGATCCGAAGTTCGTTACTTTCTTGGAACGCGAACAAATTCCATTTGACTTCGGGCAGAATCCAGCTGATATGACATGCTTCGATATGGTTGTCCTGAGCCCGGGTGTACCGACTGATTTGCCGTTCTTGACAGAAGCTCGGAATGCAGGTACAGAAGTAATCGGTGAATTGGAAATGGCGTATCGCTTGAGCAAGGGAACTTACGTTGCCATTACAGGAACAAATGGAAAGACGACCACAACGACACTGGTCGGTAAAATATTTGAAAAAGCACATCGCAAGACCGCAGTTGTCGGTAACATCGGTGTGGCAGCGATTTCGAAAGCTGTCGAAGCGACTGACGATGAATGGATGATTACAGAAGCAAGCAGTTTCCAATTGGAAACAATTAAGGAATTTCGTCCGCTGGTTTCTGCAATCTTGAACTTAACGCCGGATCATTTGAACCGTCACAAGACGATGGAAGCGTACGGTGCAGCGAAAGCGGCAGTCTTCCAGAATCAAGCGGAAAGTGATTATCTGGTAATCAACTACGATGACAAGACGTGCTATGCTCTATCGGAAAATTGCAAAGCAATGATTGTTCCTTTTAGCCGGAAAGAAGAGCTTAACTTCGGTGCATATCTAATGGACAAAGAAATCGTTATTCGCGATCAGCAAGGAATTGTTCGTCCGGTTTGCCGAACGGATGAACTCAAAATTATCGGCGATCATAACGTAGAGAACGTTCTCGCAGCAGCAGCAATCTGCTACTTTGCGGGTATTGAAATCGACGTCATTGCAGAGGCGGTTCGCGAATTCCCTGGGGTAGAACATCGAATTGAGTATTGTGGCCTGGTGGATGGCGTTCGATTCTATAACGATTCAAAGGGCACAAATGTAGATGCCTCCATCATTGCATTGAAGGCGTTAAAAGAAAATATCATTCTAATTGCCGGTGGCGATGGTAAAGCACAAGACTTTACCGAATTGGCGGAGAACTTGAATGGCCGCGTAAAAGCATTGGTTCTTCTGGGACGTGATGCCGGACAAATCGAGGAATGTGCGAAGAAGGTGGGATTTACTGAAATCTACCGCGAGAAAGATATGAATGAATGTGTGAAACGCTGTGTAGCAATCGCAAGTGAGGGAGACAATGTGCTGCTTTCACCGGCTTGTGCAAGCTGGGATATGTATGACAGTTATGAACAGCGTGGTGTACACTTCAAAACTTGTGTGCAAGAACTTCTTAAATAACGGAGATATAGGATGTTTCGAAAGAAGAGTCAGAAAGAAAAAGTGAATAAATCATCTGCCTCGAAAGCGAAACGCCGAATTCATCTAGGCAAGGGCATGGATAATATGCTGGGAACATTCGTGTTACGCTACGATGCATCGATTTGCATTCTCGTAGCGATGCTGATTGTCTTCGGCGTGGTCATGGTGTTCAGTGCCGGATACTATACGACAACAAACAACTTTAATGATCCGTATTACTACCTTCGGAAACAAATTGGATGGGTGGTAATCGGGATTGGGGCGATGGTCTTCTGTGCAAAATTCGATTATCATCGATATCAGAAATGGTATTTGTGGTTTGCCATTATCTCTATCGTTTTGCTCGCGTTGCTGTTCACGCCGCTGGGAGTCAACGTCAACTACGCTACGAGATGGTTCCAAATCGGACCGATTCGCGTTACCCCATCGGAACTTTCAAAACTGGCGATGATTATTTTTACATCGGGATTCTTGGCAGAGCGACCGGGACGTGTGCGAAGTGCGTGGATCCTAGTTCTTGGATTCGTCATGGCTGTGCACCTGGTGCTGATTATTAAGCAACCAAACTTATCGACGGCGCTGGTTATCTGCGCCATCATGATTGGCATCATGTTCGTCGCGGGCATGTGGAGCGGATTTGTGATAGTTGCTGTGGTGGCGCTTCTTGTTGGATTGATCGTCATCTTGCTGTTTTTTCCGAATTCACACTGGTTTGCGCGATTAACTACATTTGTGAATCCGTTCAAGGATGCGCAAGGCGATGGATACCAAGTTTCTCAGTCCTTGATTGCACTTGGTAACGGAGGATTAACTGGACGAGGCCTTGGCAACAGTGTTGCAAAGAATTTATACCTTCCAGAACCGCAGAACGACTTCATTCTGGCGATTATCGGTGAGGAACTCGGCTTTATCGGAATTGCTCTTCTGATGGCCGTCTATCTGATATTGATCTATCGATGCTTTGTTATTACCGGAAAGGCAAAAGATAAGCTTGGATTCTTCTTAGCGTCTGGCGTTACAATTATGCTTTCATTGCAAGTGCTTATGAATGTGGCGGTTGTAACGGCGTCTATGCCGGCGACTGGTGTAACGTTGCCATTCATTAGCTATGGCGGTACGTCATTGGTGGTGTTTATGGCAGCGATGGGTATTATGCTTAATATATCAAAGGAGTCAAAGAGAAAATTATGAGAATCATATTGACGGGTGGAATCACGGGTGGCCACATCTATCCTGCACTGGCGATCGGTGATAAATTCAAGGAAATGGATCCGGAATGTGAAATCCTGTATATTGGCAACGGACGCGGAATGGAGAATGAAATCGTTCCGAAACATGGATTTGAGCTGGTAACAGTTCCTTCCAAGTCGGTTGATCGTTCCAATGTATTTCGAATGGCGGAAACTTTAGCAGTGACTGGAAACGGAACGAACAAAGCCTACCGCATCATGAAGAAATTCAAACCGGACATCATCATCAGCACTGGAAGTTATGTCAGCGTGCCAGTTGTATTGGCGGCTCATAAGTACGGTGCGAAAGTGTTCATCCATGAGCAGAATGCGTTCCCTGGAATGGCAAATCGTTTTCTTTCGAAATACGCGGAGAAAGTATTTCTCGGATTTGAGGATGCCGGAAGATACTTCAAGCAGAACAACAAGCTGAAATATGCTGGAAACCCTGTACGTAGAGATTTCTATGGTAGGGACAAGAAAGAAGCAAGAAGACTTCTCGAAATTCCGGAGGATGATTTCGTTATCACGGCATTTGGCGGAAGTCAAGGTGCGACAACAATCAACGAGACTGCGATTCAACTCATCCATGAGTATGGAAACACACCGAATGTGACAATTCTTTTCGGAACCGGTAAACGGTTTTATGATGATGTAACGCAGAATCTAGAAGTGCTTGGTATCGCCGACAAGAAGAATGTACGCATTCTTCCGTATATTCAGGATATGGCGAATACGCTGGCGGCAACCAATGTTGCAATCTGTCGGTCTGGCGCACTTTCGGTATCTGAGATTACGATGTCTGGGTGTCCGGCGATATTCATTCCATCGCCGAATGTAACTGGCGATCACCAATACTATAATGCAAAAGCTGTTGTGGATAACGGTGGTGCAATTATGGTTCGAGAAGATGAAGATACACCGAATCGCGTAGTGAATGCGTTGAAGGAGCTCCTGCGAGATCCAGATCTGGTGCAGCAGATGTCGGAGAAGAGTCTGAAATGTGCACCAATTAATGCAACAGACATTGTGTATGAAGGAATCATGGATATATGGAACAAAGAGAAGTAGAAACGCAACAATATGGTTTGCCGGATGATGTGGATTTTCCGCAAGATATACCGGTAGATGAATCACTGGATGATGAATTTGCTGATGTTAATGACCAAGTAGCGAAAAATATGGAGAAGCGGCAACGCAGAAGAAATCGACCGAGCCCATTTAAAATCGCGTGCATCGTCATTATCTTAGTGGTTGCGACACTTATCTTCATGAACACGAGCTTCTTTACGGTCGATACCATTAAGGTTAAAGGAAATGATTATTTTACCGAAGAAGAAATCGTGAACATGGCACATGCATCGACTGGGAAGAATTTATTCTTTCGATCCGGTACTCATGACATTGTTGAAAATCTGGAGAACAGTCCGTATATCGAGAGTGCAAAAGTGTCTAAGAAATTGCCGGGCACGCTGGTCATTACCGTTAAGGAACGTGAACAGATGGCGGCAATTGTATATAACAAAGAATACTTAGTAATCGACGAAGATGGCTTACTGCTGCGAAGATCAAACACAAAGCCGAAAGTAACTATTTTAACTGGCGTAAAGGTCAAGAAAATCCAATTGGGTGAGAAAATCGAAGTGTCGGATTCCAGCAAATTGTCGGACGCGTTGAAAATCTTAAAGGCGATGAAAGAAGGTGATCTGTACTTTAAGAAAATCGTTGTTTCTAAAAAAATAATCAAGGCATACGTGTACGATGCGTTGGTTTGTAAGGGCAGCGCATCAATGCTGACCGAATCAATCGAGAAAGAGCGACTTCAGAAGATTCTGGAAACGCTATTTAAAAAAGGCATCAAGAGAGGAACTATTACGTTTACAAAAGCGGGATATGCTTCTTTTGAGCCAAAAGTATAGGGCAAAATTAAGAAAAAAAGAAGGATGCACTTTGTTATTGAAAAACTCGCGTAAAATATGCGGTTCAAGGTGAAAATTAATGAGAAATAAAGTGCATTTTACTAGATGTTGTGGTATCATGAATTAGATATAATATATAGGAGGGGCTTTATGATGGAATTGGTTTCTGACTTTGTATCGGATCAGAACAGAGCTGCTATTATCAAAGTGGTTGGCGTTGGTGGCGGCGGCTGCAATGCTATCAATCGAATGGTAGATGCTGATGTGAAGGGGGTATCCTTCATTGCTGTGAATACAGATAGACAGGCATTGGCAAGCTGTAAGGCTGAAGTAAAAATTCAAATTGGTGAGAAAATTACTGGAGGTAGAGGCGCTGGCGCAAATCCGGAAACTGGACAGAAGGCTGCCGAGGAAACTCTGGAAGAAATCATCGGTTATTTACAGGACGCGGACATGGTATTTATTACCGCTGGAATGGGCGGCGGCACGGGTACCGGTGCTGCACCGGTTATCGCAAAGGCTGCGATGGATTGTGGTGCGCTGACTGTTGCGGTTGTAACAAAACCGTTCTCATTTGAAGGAAAGATGCGTTGGAACAGAGCACAGAAGGGAATTGAATATCTGACGAATTTTGTTGATTCGCTAGTGATTATCCCGAATGATCGACTCATCGATTCCAGCGAGAAGAATACTTCGTTCGTGGAAGCGTTTGCAATGGCAGATGACGTGCTGAGACAGGGCGTACAGGGGATTTCTGACCTGATTTCCAACGAAGGATACGTTAACGTGGACTTTGCAGATGTTCGCACAATCATGCAAGGAAGAGGCGTTGCCCACATGGGCGTTGGCGTTGGCTCCGGCGATAACAAAATTGAAGAGGCAGTACAGAACGCAATCGAAAGTCCGCTTCTGGAAACATCTGTGGACGGTGCAAAATCAATCTTGTTGTACATTTCTGGCGGCTTAGATATGGAAATTCTTCAGATTAGCCACATTGCCGAGAAGATTCAGGCTGAGGCGGATCCAGAAGCAAACATCATCTTCGGTGCATCGATTTCTCCAGATATGAACGACAGAGTTTCGGTAACGTTGATTGCAACGGACTTCCAGTCTGAAGGAATTACCGGACCGATTATTGACGATATTCCGCAGGTTACCGCATCTAACCGCAAGGGAACCGTTACAGCAGATGGACTGCATGGATACGAAGTTGATATGCAGGATTTGATGAATCAGAGCAACGGATCTTCCGGTTCGAACTTTGACGTTCCGGATTTCCTCCGTTAATTCGAGCATGGATAACGTAATTTGTTCCGACAAGAATCCATTGATCAAAAGGCTGCGCAAGCTGCAGCAGAAGAAATATCGGGATTCATCGGGTCAGTTCGTCATCGAAGGAATTAATCTAGTAGAAGAAGCAATTCAGAAGGGAATCGCAATGGATTCCCTTCTGATTTCAGATACCTTCTCGGAAAAGGAACGTTTGTCGAATCTGGATTTGGCGGGTATACGCTATGAAATAATTCAGCACACGCTTTTCGAGAAGCTTACCGATGCGCGGAATGGTGTTGGCGTACTCGCTATCGTAAACAAACCGCGATATGCGAAGACTGAAGTCTATCGATTCATGCAGAATGGTGCGAACTGTATCGTGCTTGATCGCTTGCAAGATCCTGGTAATATCGGCACTATCGTTCGAACTGCGGTAGCTGCTGGTTATGAGGCGGTGATTGTTCTCAAAGGTACTGCTGATATTTATTCACCGAAAGTGCTTCGTGCAACGGCCGGAATGGTCTTCGATGTTCCGATCCTGTTTTTATCCGGAACGGAAGAACTCGTCAAGTTAGCGGATGAAGCGGATAAGAAAATTGCGGTGACGACCCCAATCGGTGGGAAACCGTACTACGATTGTGATTTATCGGAGGATATTTTCTTGGTCATCGGCAATGAGGGAAACGGTATTGCTGATGAGCTGATTGATGCAGCGCATGTAAGAGTTACGCTTCCGATGTGTGGTAGTATTGAATCCTTGAATGCAGCGGTATCGGCTGCAATATTGATGTATGAACGCGTTCGCCCGAAACGGAACGAACGATAGAAGTTATAGTGTTAAGGCATAGGGGAGATTTTTATGGATAAGTGCAGAGCTGACGTTACCATTTGTGGCGCGGATTACGTGCTTTCTGGAGAGAAGAGTGAAGACAAAATCAAGGAAATTGCGAAATTCGTTGATGATGAATTGAGACGTACCTGCAGCATGCTGAATTCGAATCCGAATTACAAGAGTGCTGTTCTTGCTGCAATTAATATTGCCGAGAAACTGATGGAGAGCAGTGAACTCGTCCTCAAGCTTCAGACCGAGAACCACCAGCTGGACAATGATGTACAGCACTACATCGGCCTCTGGGAGGATGCAAAAAAACAGGTAACGGATTTGAAGGATCAGATGACGACTGATTCGGACAAGCAGATTCAGGATAGTGAGAAGTTCAAGACTCTTCAGGCAAAATGCAACGAGATGGAGAACGCTTATTTCGATTTGCAGATGGAGAACGTTAATCTTAAGAATGAGCTGAGAAGCTTGAAGAAGTTTAGAGAAATTGATGAATAGTAGAACTCTTACACTTCTAGAATATAACAGAATATTGGAAATGCTTGCAGAACAGGCTGGCTCAGAATTGACTCGGGAGCGAATCCTTCACATGAAGCCAATGACCCATTTGCATGCAATTCAGGATGCACAGACGGAAACTACGGAAGCAGTTTCCGTTATTCTGTATAAAGGAAACATTCCTGTTGGCGATTTTCCCGACCTTTTACCGACGCTGAAGCTTGCTAGAAAGGGCCGGGTTCTTTCGATGAAAGAATTGCTTCAGGTACGAAGGGGCCTTCAGATTGCAAGGGAGGTAAAAGCCTTTCTTCAAGATGATGTACCCGACATCCCGACCATTTCCGAAATCGTATCCTTGATTGAAACGGTTGATCCGTTAGAGAAAGACATCAATCGTTGCATTCTTTCAGAAGATGAAATGGCGGATGCTGCTTCCTTAGAATTGAAGCGAATTCGTCGAGAAATTCGAAATAAAAATGAGAATATTCGGAATCGTTTGAGCAAGACGGTGAATTCGTCGGCTTCTCAGAAATTTTTGCAAGAAGCTATCGTAACGATGCGAAATGGTCGATACGTTATACCGGTCAAGCGTGAATATGCGAACATGTTTCCAGGTCTTGTTCACGATCAATCCCAGACCGGCTCAACGTTGTTTATTGAGCCACAGTCTGTCGTCAATATGAATAATGAACTCCGTGAGTTAGCACTTCAGGAGCAGGCAGAAATTACGCGAATTCTGAAGCAGCTTTCGGGCCGTGTCTCGGAACACTATCACGGACTTACGAACAACCAGAAGCTTCTTATCGAGCTGGATTACATCGGTGCGAAAGGAAAACTTTCGGTTGCGATGAATGCGTTTGAACCGCACATTAACACCGATGGTGTGATGAATATCATTCGAGGCAGACATCCGTTGATTCCAGAAGATAAAGTCGTACCAATCAGTGTTTCGCTTGGCAAAGAGTGGACAACCTTACTCATTACGGGACCGAACACGGGCGGTAAGACTGTTACACTGAAAACTATTGGGCTTTTTATTTTGATGATGCAAAGCGGATTACATGTGCCTTGTTCGGAAGAATCAGAACTTCCTGTTTTGGAAGAAGTCTTTGGTGATATCGGTGATGAGCAGAGCATCGAGCAGAGCTTGAGCACATTCTCTGCGCATATGAAGAATATTACGGACATATTCCAACATGTGAACAATCATTCACTGGTATTACTTGATGAATTGGGATCCGGTACGGATCCAGCAGAAGGTGCAGCACTTGGAATCGCGGAACTTGAAGAACTTCGTAAACGCGGTGCATTGGTCGTTGCTACTACCCACTACACTGAACTGAAGAAGTATGCACTCAGCACGCCGGGGGTTAAGAATGCATCGATGGAGTTCGATTTAGAGACGCTGTCTCCAACCTATCGCCTTCGTGTTGGCCTTCCTGGTAAATCGAATGCATTTGAGATATCCAGAAAGCTTGGACTGGAAGAGTCGATTCTGAAACGTGCCGAGGAACTTCTGGATGAAAACGAGCTGAATTTTGAAGATGCTGTTACGCGCGTGGAGGAAGAGAGAGAAACCGCCGAACGAATCACGGAAGAATCCCGGAAGCTTCGGGAAGAAGCCGAAGAAATGCTTCGCATTGCTCAAGAGAAAATCCGTCAAGCGGAACAGGAGAAAGAGAAAATCCTAGAGAAAGCGAATGCGGATGCTCGCCGACTCATTCAGGAAACTGAAAATGTTGTAGAGGATGTTCGTGAAGAACTGAAACACATGAAAGATGAGCCGAAAGGCCATCAGGTTAACAAAGTCGCTCAGAATAGACGTAAGCTTCGGGAAGCGGAGAAGAGACATTCGCAGAAACAGTCTAAACCTGCACAATCGGGGGCCGTGGGCGTATCTGCAGACCAATTGAAATTAGGAACTCGTGTAAAATTAGTACGCCTTGGCCAGAATGGCGAGGTTGAAACCTTGCCGGATTCTCGAGGAAACCTCCGCGTACAGGTCGGCGCACTCAAGATGAGTGCGAATATTAAAGATTTAATGCTCATTGAGAACGAGAAAGCGGGCAATAAGGAACGCAAGAAACGTCAATACAATCAGATTAAGACGAGAAAGACTCGATCGGTTGGAATGAGTATCAACTTGATTGGAAAGAATTTGGATGACGCGACTGTCGAAATGGAGAAATATTTAGACGATGCATATCTCGCAGGTCTTAAAAATGTTACAATCGTGCACGGCCGGGGCGAAGGAATCCTGAAGAGCGGACTTCGCGATGCGCTAAAGCACAATCGCTGCGTGAAGAGTTTCAAGAGTGCACCTTACAATCAAGGTGGTGAAGGTGCTACCTTGGTAGAATTGAAAGAATAATATAAAGGAATACAGATGTATATTATAAGCAGATGCCTCCTAGGGTTTGATTGCAAGTATAATGGGGGTAACAATCGCAATGAAGATGTGGTAAAATTCTCACAGGAGAATGCCTATGTGGACGTGTGTCCAGAATGTGCAGGCGGTTTGCCGATTCCTAGAGTTCCTTCGGAAATTGTCGTTCGAAATGGGGAACGCCGAGTGGAAAGTCAGACTGGCGAAGATGTGACGGATTATTTCATCCGCGGGGCAGAGCGAACATGGGCTCGCGTTCAGAAAGCGATGTTAGAAGCGGGAGAACCGATTGAAGGTGCCATTCTCAAGGCAAAGAGCCCGTCTTGTGGCGTTGGAACCGTCTACGATGGCTGCTTCAACGGAACCTTAGTAGAGGGAAACGGTTTTTTTACCGAAGTGCTTCTGGAACACGGAATTCCGGTATGTACAGAAAAAGATTTCTTAGAGAAAATGGGGAGTAATAAATGATCGATTACAAGAAGAAAATTGCTGAATTGATTGCTGCCGATGAGGCACTGGGGATGACTGCTGATGAAATCAGCGAATGGATCGAAATTCCAGCGGATACGAGCATGGGTGATTACGCTTTTCCTTGTTTCCGTTTGGCAAAAACACTTCGCAAAGCACCACCGCTGATTGCGCAGGATGTTGCTGCGAGAATCGAGGATTCTGGAATTTTTGAGAAGGTTAATCCGGTAAATGCTTACGTGAACATGTTCTTAGACAAGTCGGCATATGCAGAATCGCTGGTGAAGGACGTGCTCGAGCAAGGTGCAGATTATGGTAAATCGGATGTGGGCCAACATCGCACTGTAATCGTGGAATATTCTTCTCCGAATATCGCAAAGCCATTCCACATCGGTCATATTCGCAGTACTGTAATCGGTAATGCGATTTATAAGCTGTATGATGAAATCGGTTATGATGTTGTTCGAATCAATCACCTGGGTGACTATGGAACCCAGTTCGGTAAAATGATTGTTGCATTCCGCAAATGGGGTAACGAGGAAGACCTAGAGAAAGATCCCATTCAATCCTTGCTGGGGTATTACACTCGTTTCCATCGTGAGGCAGAGAATGATCCAAGCCTCGATGATGAGGCGAGAGAAGCATTTGTACGCCTCGAAAATGGTGAACCAGAAGAGGTTGCACTTTGGGAGCGCTTCCGCGAGCTGAGTCTCGGTGAATTTAACCGTGTATACGATATGTTGGGAATTACGTTCGATTCTTATGCCGGTGAGAGCTTCTATTCGGACAAGATGCCAGCCGTCCTGGAAGAACTGAAGGAGAAGAATCTTCTGGTGGAATCCAGAGGTGCACAGATTGTTGATCTTGAACCGTATGGAATGACTCCGGCAATCATCACGAAGTCAGATGGTTCCAGCCTATACGCAACAAGGGATATCGCCGCAGCAATTTATCGTAAGGAACATTATGATTTCTATAAGTGCATTTACGTCGTTGCATCGCAGCAGAATCTCCACTTCAAACAGTGGAAGAAGGTTCTGGAACTGATGGGCAAGGAATGGCAGAAGGACTGCATTCACATCCCGTTCGGCCTTGTTAGCTTGGAAGGCGGTGCAACCCTTTCTACCCGTAAAGGTAACGTCGTATTCTTGGAAGATGTATTGAACGAAGCGGTTCATAAGACGGCGGAAATCATGCGAGAGAAGAATCCGCAGGGTATCGATGTGGATGAGGTTGCAAAGGAAGTTGGCATTGGTGCGGTTATTTTCCAAGAACTGTCTAATAACCGTATCAAGGATTACGTCTTCAGCTGGGATAAAGTGTTGAACTTCGACGGAGAGACCGGACCATATGTTCAATATACTCATGCTAGAGCGTGCAGTGTATTGAGAAACGCTTCCGAAGAAGAGAAGAAGCGCATCCAGGCGGGTGACTTCGATACGAAGTATATCACTGGCGATAGTGCATATAATTTGATTAAGCTAATGTATCGTGTACCGGAAGTAATTCTGGACGCAGCCGATAAATATGAGCCATCCATTCTGACTCGTCATCTGGTAGATGTGGCACAGAGCTTCAATAAGTTCTACCATGACGAACACATCTTGGTAGACAACGAGGATGAGAAGGTGGCAAAGCTGGCTCTGGTAGAGTCGGCACGCACCGTTATTGCAAATTGTTTGAACCTTCTGGGAATTAAAGCACCGGAAAGAATGTAGGTGACATCGATGAGACTCCTTCTTACGACAATTCAAAATGATTGCATTCACAGCAAGCTGGCATTGAAGAACCTCTATAGCGTCGTCGCGGAGGCTCCTTGTCACACGGATGTGATGGAATTCGAATCGCGAGATCATGTCGGATATATTTTCCGCGAAATTCTGCGCGGAGAGTATAATATCGTCTACTTCCATTGCAATATGATGAATGTGGAGAAGGTTGCAGAAGTTGCGGAACTGGTTAAGAAAGCCGTTCCAACATCGATTACCATTATGGGAGGCACCGAAGTTAGCTTCGAGACTCGAAATTTTATGGAAAATCATCCAGACGTGGATTATGTTTTCCGTGGCGAAGGTGAGACGGTGCTGTTCCAGTTCATTCGGACGATTCTGACATATGAATTTGATTTTGACAGCATTGCTGGATTGGCATACCGTCAAGAAGATGAGATTAAGGTGAATCCGATGGCTGCTCCGGTGGCCATGGATTCGCTACCATTCCCTTATGAGAACTCGCAAATTTCGGAAGAGGATGTGGTATATTACGAAAGCTCTCGCGGTTGTCCGGATCGCTGCTTCTATTCGCAGTACTATCCGGGAAACGTTCGATCGCTTTCGCTGGCAAGAATTTGCACGGAACTTCGTTATTTCTTGGTGAAGAATGTGAAGCGCGTTTGCTTTATCGATAAGTGGTTCAATTACAACCGTGAGCGAGCATACCGCGTGTGGGAATACTTGATTGCGAACGACAATGGCATCACGACGTTTGAATTCGATGTGAACGGAGACCTCTTGGATGAAGAGACCATCCGGCTCTTAGGGACAGCGAGAAGCGGCCAACTGAGCTTTCACATCGACGTGGAGAGCACAAATGCGGAGGCGTTAGCAACTGCCGGCCGCAAATCCAATATCTATCAGCTGATGTACAACGTGACGAAGCTTCAGGAGAAAGAAACCGTAGAAATTAACACTGTAATTCGCGTGGGCCTTCCTTGCGAGAGTCCGGCGCTCTTTGCACGTTCTTTTAACAAGATTTTTGGTCTAAAAGCAGATTGCATGAAAGTTGAAGTTCTCCGACTCCGCAAGGGTACGGAACTTCGCCGTAAAGCACAGGAATATGGCTATGCGTTCCGCAGTGTACCGCCGTATGATGTAATTGCGAATGACTTCATGCCAGCAACGGAACTGGTTCGAATTCAGAATATCGGAAAACTCTTAGATCTCTATGTGAATGAAGGCGGATTTGAGGAGTCTTTCCAGATGATTCTTTCTGATGGACATATGAAGCCATATTCGCTGCTAGAGGGTCTGGAAGAATACATTTCAAAGAATAATTTGAATCGAAAGATTTATAAGGAAGAAAATCTCTATCGAATTCTATATGGATATGCAACTCAGCTCTATGACGAACGGAATGAGACTTTGAAGCTTCCGGTATTGCAGCAAGTTCTTCATAGCGACATGGAACAGAATCTTCCGATGGAACGAGTGAGAATTTTCGACCGAAAAGGATGGGATATTAATGACTAATCATAAACTGGAATTGTCGGATAAGATTTCCCAATTCCTCATAGAGAAAAATCAGCAGATGTTGTTTACCAAGCTGTCTGCGGATTATTTGAAAGCGTCCAACCTAAAGGATATTCTGATGGGAGTGGACGTTCCGATTTCTGTCGATGCGATGGATCATTTGACGAACCTTACGATTGCGATGAGCATGGCTCGAATCATCGGTGCGGATGAAAATTTCCGATATGCGGATGCGTACCGTGCAGCTCTTCTGCGTCTCTATGGAGATAATTGTACCAAAGTGCTCATCTCCGAGGGTACGAAAGCTGGCGATAGCGGTAGTTTTGAAATCGCGTGCATGTATTTTCGTGCCGCACTTCAGCTCCAGCCGATGAACCGGAATGCACTCTATCTGTATGGAAGAGCATGCCAGGATGCATACGAGCAAGAAGGGAAAGACGAGAATTACGTAGGCTGTTTCAAAGCACAGTCTATTGATATTTTTGAAGAATTGACAATCTTGCATCCAGATTTTGACCTTGGATATTATTACTTGGGATATAGTTACACGAATCTCGGATTGTACACCAAAGCACAGATTACTTGGCAGAGATTCATGGAACTCAGTCGTGAACGAACGATGGATGGTTCTTCCGATGTGAATCCGATTCCCGATGATGAACTCCAGGAAATGCGCGAAGAAATCGGAAATCGTCTAGAATCACTCGAAGGTGCCGTGGACATTGAGTCGGCAATCAACCGTATTCTGACGGGCGATTTCCAGACGGGCATTGATGAACTTTCTCCGTATGAAGATGGTCCATACAGTCAGTGGTGGCCGCTGTGGTACTACCTCGGTGTCGCTTATGCCGGTATGGAACAGGGCACCGAGTCCGTTGAAGCATATAAGCGTGCGCTTTCGCTTAGCCCGAGCAATATTCAAGTGATGACAGAACTGATTGAGGTCTATCAGTCATTGGGAGATTACGAAAACGCAGAAAAATATATCAATAAGATTCGCGTAGTTGAGAAGAATATGGAAGAAGAGACTCAAAACTAGAAGTTGAGTCTTGAAATGGACACGAAGAACATTCGGAATCGTGTCAAGGCGAGTTAATACTTAATAAGAAGGAGAAATATGTTCAATCGATCCATTACGGAACGTGGACATCGGATTCTCCAAGAGTACATTCAGAAGAGCGACGTCGTCGTGGATTGCACTGCAGGTCACGGCAATGACACGCTCTTTTTGACTGAGTGCGTTGGAGAGACCGGAACGGTTCACGCCTTTGAAATTCAAGAATCTGCACTTCAAGAGCTCCGTGCAAAGTTTCAGAACGAGCCATGTGTACAGATTCATCCCGTTTCATATGAATACATATCGGATTATATTACGACGGCATCCGTGATGATGTATAACCTGGGATACTTGCCCGGTGGAGATGAAAGGATTACCACTCGTACGGCGGAGACGATTCGGTCGTTGGAGACTGCATGTCACTTAATTTTACCGAAAGGTGTTATTTCAATCGTCGCTTATCCAGGGCACCCAGAAGGAGCAAAGGAGGCGGAAGCGGTAAGTACATTCCTTGCCGCTTTGCCGGCTTCCCAATTTGAGGTTCTGACACTGGTTCAGAGTAACCGAAGTGCGCGGACGCCAATACAGCATTTCGTCTATCGAATTCGCTAAAGGCTGTATATAGTGGATTATTTGAAATCGAAATTGAGGCGAAAATCATTTAATTATTTTAAAGACAGGCGGTAATCCTTGATATGATTGACTTATCAAAAAGCAGTGACTGTTTAGTGTAAATATACAATTGACACACTATATAGTGTGGAATATAATAATGAACGTTCCAACATATTGTGGCTAGTGGAGAACTTGCAAAAGGGTAGACACAATGGTTGGATTGTGCATTTGTGAGTAAAGCAAATGTGCATAGAAGAAGAAAGTGGAGGGAATGGAATGAATGTAATTAAACGTAACGGTTCCGAGGTTGAATTTGATATCGAGAAGATTGTTCACGCAATCGAGGGTGCCAATGCACAGGTGCAGGAGAAGCAGAGAATGACACCCATGCAGATTCGCCGAATTGCAGAGAGCGTTACAATTGCATGTGATGAACTCGGCCGTTCCCCTGCAGTAGAAGAAATTCAAGATATGGTAGAGCGTGGCATCATGGCACACGGCGCATATGAAGTTGCAAAGCGCTATATCACCTATCGATATACGCGTTCGTTGGTTCGTCAGTCGAACACGACGGATGATAAAATCCTGGCGCTGATTGAGTGTAATAACGAGGAAGCGAAGCAGGAGAATTCGAACAAGAACCCGGTAATCAACTCCACGCAGCGTGATTATATGGCGGGTGAAGTCAGCAAAGATTTGACTCGAAGAATTTTGCTTCCAGAAGAAATCATCGAGGCACATGAAGCGGGAATCATCCACTTCCACGATTCGGATTACTATGCACAGAAGGAACATAACTGCGATTTGATTAACTTGGAAGATATGCTCCAGAATGGAACGGTTATCAGCGAGACGATGATTGAGAAACCTCACAGTTTCTACACTGCTTGTAATATCACCACGCAGATTATCGCACAGGTTGCCAGCAACCAGTACGGCGGACAGTCGTTCTCGCTGGCACATTTGGCACCTTTCGTTGACTTGAGCCGTAAGAAACTCAAGAAGAATGTTATCAAGGAACGTCAGGCTTGTGACGAATCCATGGATGAAGCCATCATCAATAAGATTACCGAATGTCGCTTGAAAGAAGAAGTGAAGAACGGTATTCAGACGATTCAATATCAGCTGATTACGCTCATGACTTGTAACGGACAAGCACCGTTCGTCACCATGTTCATGTACTTAGACGAGGTTCCGGAAGGCCAGACCCGAACCGATTTGGCACTCTGCATAGAGGAAGTTCTTCGTCAGCGTCTTCAGGGTGTTAAGAATGAGAAGGGAGTATGGATTACTCCGGCCTTCCCGAAACTCATCTACGTGCTTGATGAAGACAACATCACTGAAGATTCGAAATATTGGTATTTGACTGAGTTGGCAGCGAAGTGTACTGCGAAGAGAATGGTTCCGGATTACATTTCGGCCAAAGTTATGAAAGAAATGAAGCAAGGTGAGGTATATCCTTGCATGGGATGCCGTTCGTTCTTGACAGTAGAAGATTCTCAGATGCTGCCAAATGGCAAGCATAAGTTCTATGGACGCTTCAACCAGGGCGTTGTGACCATCAACCTCGTAGACGTTGCTTGCTCTTCTGAAGGCAATATGGATCGTTTCTGGGAGATTCTGGAAGAACGTCTGGAACTTTGTCACCGTGCGTTGCGACTCCGTCACGAGCGTTTGCTGGGAACTCCATCCGATGTGGCACCAATTCTGTGGCAGTACGGTGCATTGGCTCGCCTCAAGAAGGGCGAAGTAATCGATCCACTGCTCTACAACGGATATTCCACCATTTCCCTGGGATATGCAGGCTTGGCTGAAATGTGTTATCGCATGATTGGAAAGAGCCACACGACGGAAGAAGGTCGAGAGTTCTCGCTTGCAGTTATGCAGCGTTTGAACGATAAGTGTGCATTCTGGAAAGCAGCAGAACATATCAGTTACTCCGTGTATGGTACTCCGATGGAATCTACCACTTACAAATTTGCAAAGTGTCTCCAGAGACGTTTTGGTATCATTCCGCACGTAACCGATAAGAACTACATCACTAACAGCTACCATATCCACGTGGAAGAGAAAATCGATGCCTTCAGCAAACTTGCGAAGGAATCTGAATTCCAGAGATTGAGCCCAGGTGGTGCAATCAGCTACGTTGAAGTTCCCAATATGCAGGATAACATTCCAGCAGTATTGGAAGTAATGAAGTTCATCTATGAGAATATCATGTATGCGGAGCTCAATACCAAGAGCGACTATTGTGTCGCTTGCGGTTACGATGGCGAGATTCAGATTGTCGAGGACAAAGACGGTAAACTGATTTGGGAATGCCCGAACTGCGGTAACCGCAATCAGGACCTCATGTCTGTTGCAAGAAGAACTTGTGGTTATATCGGTACTCAGTTCTGGAACCAGGGGCGTACTCAGGAAATCAAAGATCGAGTATTACATCTATAATATAAAAAATGAGATAAAAATAAATTGGCCACTCCTCGGAGCGGCCGATTTTTCTAGGAGATAAAATGCACTACGGGAATATCAAGAATTGCGATATCGCAGACGGAATCGGCGTGCGTGTCACGCTGTTTGTTTCCGGTTGCACCAATTACTGTGAAGATTGTTTTCAGCCGGAAACCTGGGACTTTAATTACGGGGAAGCGTTCACGAAAGAGACGGAAGACCAGTTGATTCAGATGCTGAAACCGAGCTTTATCAATGGGTTGACGCTACTCGGTGGCGATCCGTTTGAACCAGAAAATCAGAGAACATTACTCCCGTTTTTGCATCGCGTCCGGAAAGAATGTCCGGAGAAAACCATATGGGCGTATTCTGGTTTTACATTAGAAGAATTACAAGCGAACGATACATATTGTCACTGTGAAGCGACAGACGAGATGCTCTCGCTACTCGATGTGCTAGTGGATGGACGATTTGACAAACATTTGAAGGATATCACTTTGCGTTTTCGAGGATCATCGAATCAGCGTGTAATTGATATGCCGGCGACGCTGAACCGAGGCGAGGTGGTTCTCAGTAAATATGGTGATAAATAGGAAGGAAATCGACTGTAGCAGGTGTCCTTACGACTCTTTTACAGATATTTGAAGTGTGAAGAATAATGTGTTACGCTTATGTCAAGAACTACAATGTTCTGGCTAATATGAAGACGTAACGAGAAGTAATTTCTTAGATTGAAGTAAGTTCTCAGACTGGAAGGTAAGAAGAAACGGACGAAATGAAATGAGCAAAAATACGAGCCCGAATCACACAACGATTCGACCGGAGACCAAAGAAAAGAAGGCGTCCATTAAGAACAGTCTATCGAGACTGTTCTTCGTTGTCGTGGCGATTCTGGTGCAATTGTATTTGCTCTATCTCCTGTTCGTACGTCTAGAGGAAGATTATCAATGGATTGAATATTTTGCTCGCGGAATTGCATTGCTGCTATGTATTGCGCTCTTCAGTATGAATAAGACGCCTTCGATGAAGATGCCGTGGTTTATTTTGATGTTGACGTTTCCGGTGGCAGGAACACTAATATATCTCATTGTTGGCTTAAATGGATCTACACGAAAAATGAAAATCCGCTTTGAAGCCATTGACCAAGTTTTATTTCGATTCCTTCCGCAGAAGCAAAACGTTATTCAGAAGATGGAGAAATATGACCTTGGCGTAGCAAATCAGGCGAGATACATTAGTAAGCACGGACCATTTCCAGTCTATGATGATAGTGATATTCAATTCTTTCCTTATGCGGTAGATGCAATAGAAGAACAGAAGAAAGAACTTCGGAATGCGAAAGAATTTATTTTCATGGAGTACCATGCGATTGAAAACCGGGAATCATTCCAGGAAATCAAAGAAATCCTAGCGGAGAAAGCGAAAGAAGGACTTGATGTCCGCATCTTCTACGATGATATGGGGAGCATTACCTTCATCAATCACGATTTCATTCGTGAAATGCGCTCGCTGGGGATTCGTTGCCGCGTATTTAATCCGGTAATTCCATTCCTCAACTTGTTTCTGAACAACCGAGATCACCGCAAGATTACGGTAATTGATGGCAAAGTGGGATTCACGGGTGGATACAATCTGGCAAACGAGTACTTCAATATCACACATCCGTACGGATATTGGAAGGATACCGGTGTAAAGATTACCGGAAATGCGGTTCGCAATCTCACTGTCCTCTTCCTCGAAATGTGGAATGCGATTCATGCGGATGATCAGGATGATGTATCTTTTATGAAGTTCTTCCCAGAATACTCATATACGCCCAAAGAACCGGGAACGTTTGTGCAGCCCTATGGCGATAGTCCACTTGATTCGGAGCACGTTGGCGAGAACGTCTATTTGAATATCATCTCTTCGGCAGAGAGATACGTGTGGATTTGCACTCCGTATCTGATTATCACGGATGAGATGAATCGCGTGATGGGCCTTGCGGCAGAACGCGGTGTGGATATTCGCATCATGACACCGGGGATTCCGGATAAGCGCATCATATACCGCATTACCCGTTCTCACTACCAGAGGCTCGTTATCGACGGCGTGCGAATCTTTGAATATTCGCCAGGATTCTGCCATGCGAAGCAGGTTGTTTGCGATGATAAAATCGCACTGTGTGGAACAATCAACTTCGATTTCCGGAGCTTGTATCACCATTTTGAGAATGGTGTGCTCTTTGCGAATTGCGAAGCGGTACAGGATGTCAAACGCGATTTCGAACATTGCTTCCCGCTTTGCCGGGAGGTCACCAATCTGTTCCGCAAGCCACAGAATATCATTCAGCGTGGATGGAACAACCTCTTGCGTCTGTTTTCCTCGCTCCTCTAATGGGATACTGCGAATAGACAGAGAAGTACGGATAAGCTTAAGACAATTCAGAATCAGGATAAAAAAAGGTGTCCCGCATTTGGAGCGTTCACTTAGGGATTATTGAAAACAACGATAATTTTTGAGTGACGTCCTCAAGCGGTGCAAACGGAAAGACCACACAACTGACTACAATGTCGGCTGTGTGGTCTTTCCTACTTGGTCAGTAAATCACAGTCACCGTGATATCTTTCTCGATTTCTATGAAGGACTTACCGTTAAAACATTTTTCCGAAAGAACAGCATCGATAACGGACTGCGGAATGTCTCCCCAATCGCCAATTTCATGTTTACATATACATTTTGCAGAATCCGGCGTGCAATCCCAAATTACAAGGTATGATTTACCATCATTGACTTCCGGTTGTAACACATATGTTGTACCATCATACTCAAACTCAGCCTCGTGATTATGAGAAATTAGCTCATACAATTCGGTCATTTTTATTCCGTTCATCACTTCACCCCCTTAAATAGCGTTTTATATTTTTCATAGAGTGCGTCACCGGGATGGAGGATGTCCGGATGTTTGCCACGCACTCCATCCGTGTAGTAATGCACATGGAGAGATTTTTTCCCATCGTGAATACCGTAATCTATATCGAATTGTGGCACACGATTTTCTCCGAAAACTCGGAGTTGATCGAAATCACCATTTTTTCGGTATAACAAGTATGATGTTCCCG
>CAVFWT010000008.1:0-12097 GCA_963626305.1 bacterium
TCAGTGGCTTAATCATGGATACAAGCTGGCTTGGAGTTGTGTTCGCAAGATTCGAGAATACGTTTGTCAATACAGCGCCGATAACGAAAGTGAATCCGTTTGCCTTCTGCATTGCACCCTCTTCCAGGAATCCAAATTCGTGGAACAGTACACCGAGAATGAGGCAGATAACCAGCATGTTAACGCTTCCGCCTGTCAGGTTGGACAGGTACTGAGCGATGCAAGCGATGATTGCCAGCTTAGCCAGCATGAAGTTGTCTCCTCTGTATTTCTCTGGAACATCTGGGATGAATTTTAGCTTCGACTTCTTAGGTTCACCATCAGCAGTCTCTTCAACCTTTGCTGTAAGTTCGCCAGCACGAATCTTACCGCGAAGTCTCAATGCTTCTTTCTTGCACAGGATGGAAGCAATTGGGAAACCGATAACACCCTGTACAATCAGCACGATTGATCCGAAGAGAACGACATCATTACCAGCAGTCTTCAGTGCTTCCGACATAACCAGATAAGCAACTACACCACCACCAACGATAGGTGCTGCGATCAGTGCTTCTGCCTTAGCAACGAACAGACGTCCGATAAAGAATACACCGAGGCAGATACCGATTGTGGAACAGAGTACCAGAACAACGGTTCTCCACTCAGCAATCAGTTCCTTCAGCTTAATGGTGGTACCCATGTGAACCAGCATCAAACCAACGGTTACACTAGCAAACGCGGACAGTCCGGAATCCTGGAATACAGTTGCTGGAAGTCCATTCCAGAACAGAACTGCGAATACAATAGATGCTACGAACAGCATCGAAATAATAGCCTTACTCTTTGTTGCGATAAAATCGCCCAGTGCATAGACAACAAGGACGATTGTTAATGCATATAACCCATTCATCATACTTCTCCTTTTTTGTTCTCAAAATCTCTTTTTTACTTGCTGTGATGCGCAAGGTATTCAAAAGCACATTGACAATGAGCGGCGGTTCCATACGGAAGACCGTTCTCGTCGATTCGCATTTTCGGATTATGCATCGAATATTCGAAACCATCCTCCGGAGAACCACACCCTACATTCGCGAAGAATGTTGGAACGCGCAAACTCAGATTTGCAAAATCTTCCGATCCCCCAATCGGTGGAATAATGATAACATTTACCACTTCTTCGAGATATCCACGCATTTCCTGTGTGAGTTCTTTATTATTTACATTCGGTGCGACGCCGAATGGAAATTCAACTTCTGCCTTACCGCGCCAAGCAGCTGCAATACCTTCGGAAATTTCCGTGATACGCTTCTTCATGAAATCACGTTTTTCCTGAGTATAAGCACGCATATTCCCTTTAATTAAGGCTTTATCCGGAACGATGTTCGCAGCATTACCAGATTCTACGCTTCCAATTGCCATAATGATATCATCGCTGTTTGCCGTTTCAAGGATTGGCATCTGCTGAAGTGCATTAATGATGTTGGCTGCGATATGTACTGCCGACACGCCTGCAAAAGCAGTCGAACCATGAGCAGCTTTACCGGTAACCTTTACATGGAACTCATCTGCAGATGGCATCATCTTCTCCTCTGCAAAGTTAATGTTGCCAGGATGCGTGTCGTGGCTTCCGCAATTTCCTGTATTAATGTGAAAACCCATTGCCGCATCAACAGTCGGATTTTCCAAGATTCCCTCATTAATCATTCTCTCCGAACCTTTGAGTAATTCTTCTGCCGGCTGGAACATAAACTTTACAGTCCCCTGCAGCTCGCTTTCGTGTCTTTTCAGAATTTTTGCTGCCCCTAAGAGCATTGCGGTATGACAGTCATGGCCACAGCTGTGGCATACACCGTCAATTTCGCTGGAAAACTCTTCTCCGCTGTCTTCCTGCTGTGGAAGTGCATCCATATCTGCACGAAGCATGATTACTGGCGATTCACCAGTACCTGCAATGCACGTTAAGCCTCCGCCAAGTTTCTTCGGTTCATATCCGTAAGACTCCAGCTGAGTTGCAACGAACTCAATCGTCTCCGGGAGGTCGAAACCAAGCTCCGGTCTTCGATGGATATGTCTGCGATTCGCAATGATTTCATCTTTGATGCTCATTGCTTCTTCGAGGAATCGATTCATTTCCCATCTTCTCCTTTCCTTACCTAATACCTATTGCCTTTTCTTTTTCTAAATTATAATGTGATTCCAATTTTCGTGGAAATGCTTTGAACTAATATGCTTATAAAAATAACTAATGGCCACATTTCTCAACGTTTTCTTTCTAATTTCTCGCAAATTGATGTATAATATTAAAATAAAATGTATTTTGCTTATAACTTTTATTAATGGACTGAATAGAAAAAATAATAATATGGAAATTAGACAAGTATATTACGCACTCGAAATTGCAAAGTGCCACAGCTTCTCTGCAGCTGCAAGGAATTTATATGTTACGCAGCCAGCAATTACGCATCAAATTAAATCGCTCGAAGAAGAACTCCAGGTAGAACTATTTATTCGAAGTCCACAAGGCGTCGAACTTACACCAGATGGGGAGAAGTTTTGCGATTATGCAGAAAAAATCATCGATGCGGTAGATAATCTTCGATTTGCATTTGGCATCGGTAACACGGAAGACCAGCCGCTTTTGCAGATTGGTGTTTTTCCGTTCTATACGAAGTCGCCACTTCAGCATATTCTCTCTTCTTTCTTCGCAAGCAACTACAAAGTAATGGGGAATCTGAAGACTGCAGATAATTACCTAGCTTTCGATATGCTGGACGCCGGAGAATTGGACTTCGCAATTCTCAAACTTCGAGAAGAAAACATTCCGGACAACATCCAGTACGTCACCCTCAACCAAGAGAATATGTATGCACTGCTTAAAAGAAATAACAAAACCATCCAAGGCGGAACGATTTCTCTTCACGACTTGGGCAAATTCCCGCTTCTATCTGGCGAAACAGACTCGCACTATTATGTTGAAATGAAAGAGCTGTACGAAGCAAATGAAATTCCGTTCCGAGTATCTTTCATGAATACGAAAGAGTCCAACCTCATGATGGAAATGGTAAAGGATGGCGTCGGAACCTTGCTGGCAACCGAACACGTTGCTCGTTCCCTTGAAAGCGACGATATCACTGCGCTTCGAATTGAACCGAACCAGACACTTGTAACGATTCTCGCTTATCCGAAGTCGAAAAAGCTCAAGGGAATTGAACTTACTTTTAAAAACTACATTGCGGATCAGTATAAGGATATCAATTCGATGCCGCGCGGAAGCAAAAATGACGAATAGAACAGTGTGACAGAAATGAATAAGATACTGACAGAAAAGAATAAGCATTTTATCGAACAAAACGCATGGATGATTGCCGGCAATATTATTTTCGCCATTGGCGTTAACGTAATCATCAACCCGATTGGACTATATAATGGTGGGTTTATGGGGCTTTCCCAGCTTCTCCGCTTGTTCTGTTTGAATGTCTTGCACCTCTCTGTCCCAGAAGGTATTGACCTCGTGGGAATCATCTATTTTCTGGTGAACGCTCCCCTTTTCATTCTCGGTTATAAGATTGTCGGAAAGAAGTTCTGTGTGAAATCGGTCATTTCAATTGCAATTGGCTCCCTTGCGCTCGCGCTAATTCCGACACCGAGCAGCCCGATTATCCACGATACACTTGCTGCATGTTTCGTTGGCGGTGTTATTGCAGGAAGCGGTGCCGGCATGGTAATGCGCGGCGGTTCCTCCGGCGGAGGCGGCGATATCATCGGTATTTGCATGTCCATCCTCCACCCAAATGCGAAAGTGGGCATTCTGAACATCGCCATGAATATGTTCGTATACGGAATATGCCTCTTTGTCTTTGATATTGAAGTGGTCATCTACTCCATCATTTACAGTACCGTATTGGCAATTTTCTTAGACCGCATGTTCATCCAGAACATCAATGTGCAAGCGATGGTCTTTACGAAGAACCCTACCGTGGCGGATGCGATTCTCACAAAGATGGAACGTGGCGTTACTGATTGGACAGGTCAAGGTGCCTATACAAAAGAAGCGTCAAATATTTTGGTTACCATGATATCCAAGTATGAAATTCAGATTCTGCTCGATATCGTGCATGAAATTGATCCGGATGCATTCATCATCGTTACGGAAGGAACCAAAGTATATGGTAACTTCAAAAAGAAGTTATCGGATTAGTGAGCAGATTACTCGCAAATTGGGAATTATAAAACCGGAAGTCTGTGCAAGACTTCCGGTTATTTTTATCCTATTGATTAATGCGATTCAGCATCATTCTGACAGTGCATTCTGAAGAGCGTCCGTTCCATCCACAAATTCGAAGAAGTCAAATTCGTCCTGCGGCAGAAATTCTTTGTCAACCATTTGCTGGAACGCACGTCTAAGTGGCTCGTAGTAGCCATTAATATTAAAGAAGAATGCCCGCTTCTCCGTACGGCGCAGACGCTTCAGTGTCAAAATTTCCGTGATTTCCTCGAGGGTTCCGATTCCACCCGGCATCGCAACAAAGACGTCGCCTAGTTCAATCATTCGATTCTTGCGGGTAGACATGGAGTTCACGACCTCCAGAGAATGCAAACCTTCATGTCCTTTCTCGGCGTGAAGCAAGAATCCCGGTATTACACCGATAACACGTCCACCATTCTCCAGAACGGTATCAGCTATAATTCCCATCAAGCCAATATTTCCACCACCATAGATGAGTGTGTGATTGTTGTTCGCAATCCAAAGTCCGAGAGCTTTCGCTGCCACTTGATACTCTGGGTCATTTCCTACGCTGGATCCGCAATATACTGTTATGTTCATAAATCATTCCTCCGCATAAGATGTCCCTTTTCCCTTCCGTACATTATAACGGCACACACGTCCTTTTTCAAACGATAATATATCAATAATGCATGGAAACATTTCATTTTTCGGAATAAGTGTTATAATCAATTAGAGAATAAGACTATGCTCTTATTCGAAATTTATTTTTTCCATACCGTTGATTTCTTTCAGCGTAATTATACGCTGAACCCTTAATCAACAATTTTAGAAATAGAGGTGAAAAGGATGAAAAAAGAAATACTTGAGCTTCGTGACAAAATGAAAGAAAACGGTATTGATGTGTACTACGTACCATCGGGCGACTACCACAGCTCGGAATACGTAAACGACTTCTTCAAAGCACGTGAATTCATGAGTGGACTTACCGGTGAATCCGGTGAGCTGATTGTGGATGACGAAGGCGCTTATCTGTGGACAGATGGAAGATACTTCCTTCAGGCTGAAGAACAGCTGGCTGGAAGCGAAATTGAGCTGATGCGCATGGCTGAGCCTGGCGTTCCAACGGTCGAAGAATTTCTGATTGATTTGGCCAAAAAGAAGAATGGATACACGCTGGGATTCGACGGTAAAGTCGTTCCTGGATACGTGGGATCCAACCTTCAGGATAAACTCAGTGCTCTTGGCATTACTATCAAATGGGACAAAGACCTCGTGGATGAAGTCTGGACGACTCGACCGGCAATTCAGCCATCCGAAATCTACGAACTGCCACTGAGCACCACCGGTAAGTCTGCCGAAGATAAAATTGCTGCCGTTCGTGCAGAAATGGCTTCGAAGAATGCCGATTACCTGCTGATTACCGATTTGATGGAAAATGCATGGCTTCTCAACCTGAGAGCTGCAGATATCGCGTACACACCAGTGTTCTTCTCCTTCATTCTGCTCTCGCAGAATAGCATTACGCTATATGTGATGGACGGAGCACTTAAAAACGGGCTTCCAGAAGACCTGTCTTTCGTTACCGTTAAGGACTACAACGCTATCGAAGAAGATATCGCTGCTCTGGACTCGGCAAAGACACTGTGGTTAGATTCCGGTTCCGCAAACTACGCCCTCTGCCTCCGCATTCCCGCTGGCATGACTACCGTAGACGAAGCAACACCGATTGCCATGATGAAAGCAATCAAGAATGAAGTGGAGATTAAGAGCACCATCAACGCACATAAGAAAGATGCGCTTGCAATGGTGAAGTTCATCAAATGGATTAAAGATGTTGCTGCAGAAACACCGCACCAGACCGAACTCAGCGCAGCTGCATATCTGCAGGATTGCCGTTTCGAACAAGAAGGTTGCTTCGATCTCTCTTTCGAGACCATTTCTGGCTACGGTCCAAATGGCGCTATTATCCACTATGCACCGACACCGGAAACGGATGCTGAGATTCAACCAGAAGGTTTCTTGCTCGTTGACTCCGGTGGTCAGTATAAGGACGGCACAACCGACATTACTCGTACGATTGCCGTTGGCCCTCTGACACAGGAGATGATTGACGATTATACTTATGTTCTCAAGTCGCACATTGCGATGCACACCGCAGTCATTACCCCAGAGATGACCGGTATCGAACTTGATTCAATCACCCGTGCACCAATGAGAGCGGTTGGTCTTGACTTCAAACACGGGCTTAGCCATGGCATTGGTCACCTGCTCAGTGTTCATGAGGGTCCGAACATCCTTCGCCGTGTTCCAACACCAATCGAAATTCACGCTGGAATGATTATGTCGAACGAGCCAGGTGTATACATTGACCATAAGTTCGGTGTTCGTATCGAGAATGAAGTTCTCATGAAGGATGACGGTAATGGAAATGTCATCAACGAACCAATTACATTCGTTCCATATGAGAGAAAAGCGATTAACCCTGCTCTCCTCACCGATGAAGAACTCTCGTGGGTTAACAATTACCACAAGATGGTCCGCGAAACAATTGTTCCATTGCTAGATGATGAACTAGCTCAATTCGTTATCGAAGAGACCGCAGAAATCACCAAATAATTTAATTTATATAAAGAAAAGGAGTATATCATGAATTACACAAACACAGACAAAGCACCTGCAGCAATCGGACCTTATTCCCAGGCAGTAAGCGCAAATGGCTTCCTGTTCGCTTCCGGACAGGCACCATTCTGCCCTAAGACCGGTGAAACTGTTGGCACAGACGTTACCGGTCAGGCAGAACAGGTTTGCAAGAATATCGGCGAGATTCTGAAGGCAAACGGACTTACTTTTGAAGATGTTGTAAAGACCACATGCTTCATCACTGATATGAAGGACTTTGGTGCATTCAATGAAGTATATGCAAAGTACTTCGTTTCCAAGCCAGCAAGATCCTGCGTTGCAGCAAAAGAACTGCCAAAGGGAATTCTTTGCGAAGTAGAGATTATCGCGGTTACGAAGTAATTACACATCACACTGTGACTGTAGCTAACAGCATATGGTTACTTTAGATTATCCCATTCAGTGTTACAGTGGTAGAAAAAGAAAGAGATAATTATGAAGCAACAGAAGATTAGCAAGAGAGAACAAAACAAAATCAATTGCGAAACCAACATCCTCAAGGCTTCTCGTCGCCTCTTTTCTCGCAAAGGATATAACGAGACGCACATGACGGATATTGCTAAGAAGTCGAATATTTCGAAAGCAACGCTATATAACTACTTCCCGAGCAAAGAAAGCTTGCTGATTGCCATCGTCAATCAGATGTATCAAGAGCTTCAGGAAGACGATGCAAAGCTTTGCAAAGAAAATGCGACAGCGGAAAGACGGATGTATGGCATCTGCTTGAACCTGATACTGGGTTCCATGAAGTATCCAGAACTCACACAGCGAATTGTCTACTACCATTCCCTGAAGAGCAGCCCTCTTTTCGGCGCATTGGATCCAATTCTTGAAATGCTTCGAGACATATTGGTACAGACCGAAAAAGAGATTCGTACACAAAGCATTGGACAACCGATTGAAGAAACCGATTATTCAACGGAAGATCGCATCTCCGGAGCATTAGAATGCTTCCTCGGAATGTATTACGTGACACTCTTCCATTCTGGACTAATTTTCCCGGATGATCTGAACGAGATGGAGCACAAGATGGCGATTGTTAAGAAAACGATGTTGAGTATCTTAAATTCACAGAATTCTTAATCAATGCAATTGTTTACTTTTTAGCAAAAACAACGGGAGTATCGCCACCGCGATACTCCCGTTTCACATCTATCGATTTTCCGATTCCGCTGCATATGTCACAACACAGAGGAAGCGTATGCCTTTCTTGCCCATCAGCTGATGTTGTAATTTTGTGATTACACATTGTTATTACACATATTGCTTAATCTCAACCCAAATTCGCCCTTTCTTCGACTCTCCACCCACACTTTTCAGAACCGCCTTTCCTTTGCCACGAAGATTCAAGACGTCACCTTCTTCCACGCGTTGATCCACCTTAAGCGCCTCCATATGGTTCACCGAAACGATTCCGCTGCGAATCGCTTTTGCCGCATCAGATCGTGAGACTTTAAATGCAGTCGATACCAGATTGTCGAGCCGCAAACTTGGTACCGTATCTTGAAATTCTTTTACCCGGCCTTCTGGAACAATGAGTTTCTCCAGAGGTTCTTCCATTGCAGTGACATCCGCACGTCCCACGGAGTGATATTCCTGCAACAGAAATGGCGTGATTTCTGGGCAAACAATGAGATCCGCGCCGTCCTCTCGAACGAGAATATCGCCAATCATCCGTCGTTCAATTCCGAGACCGAGTACCGCACCAAGATAATCCCGATGGGTCAAGTGTCTTGGAGTTCGCACAATTTTGACGCGAAGGAGCTGCAAATAAGCCCCTTGGGCTTCATTCGAAAGCTCTCCATATTCCACTGGCGAAAGAATCAATATTCGCCGCTCTGCATCATCATAACCCCCGAAGAAGTAACCATGAACGTCCTTTGCTTCCCGCAGCAGTGCTCTGGCTAACGTCTGTTCATGCAAATCTAGGAATTCCGTGTTTGTTATGTAGAAATCTTCCGAAGCCTGACGGATTCGGTCGGAAATCTTGGATTGGAGAAATTTGCTTTTATCCATAATGTAATCTCGTTTCTGAAGAAAATATTCGTTGCCATACAGACCGACACGTCTTCCATTTATATCCGCTGAAATACCGTGCTACGTTAGATTTTAGCAGAATATCTCAATTCTGTATACCTCTTGTAAATCCACAATCAAAGTGGGATAATGTACTTGAGTACAAACTTTTGTTATTACAAGGAATCAGAGAGGTTGAAATATGGAAGATCGGAATGTTCAAACACCTTATAAGCCTGATGCCAAAGAAACTCGTACACAGGTGATTAAATTCGCCCTATTCTCTGTCTCGGCAGGGATTATCGAGACGGTCGCCTTTACGATTCTGGACATCATCACACCTTGGAAATACTGGCCTTGTTATCTCGTTGCGCTAGTCCTGTCAGTGCTTTGGAACTTTACGCTCAACCGTGAGTTCACATTCAAGTCGGCGAACAACGTGACGAAAGCAATGCTGCAGGTCTTCCTGTTCTATTGCATCTTCACACCGCTATCCACCTGGGTTGGCAATCTATTGACCGAACATGTTGGATTGAACAACTACGTGGTGCTGTTCTTGACGATGGCCACCAACCTGGTAACGGAATTCTTATATGATCGTTTTGTCGTATACCGCGACAGTATGAATACAAACAAAAGAGCTCAGAGAGAGGGAGGTAATATAAATGAATAACGTTGGAATTAGCAGATGGGATTCCCCAGATAAAATCAATGCGGCTTTGAAGGCACTGACCGATGAACCAATTTGGGAAATTGACGATGATTATTACGAAAATACTATTCTGAAATATTATGATGAGAAGTGCAAGAATTCCAAGGCAATCTATGAAGAGGCAAAGGAATACATTCCAGGCGGTGTACAGCACAACTTGGCATTCAACAAGCCTTTCCCAGTTGCATTTCGTAAGGCAGAAGGTGCTTATCTGTATGACGAAGATGGCAACAAGTATATCGACTTCCTGCAGGCAGGCGGTCCTACCATCCTCGGTAGCAACTATCCTGCAATTCGCGAAGCAGTAATTGAACTTTTGCAGGATTGTGGTCCTGTCACCGGTCTTCTGCATAAGTCGGAACTTCTCCTCGCAAAGGAAATTAACAAGCATATGCCCGGCGTAGAAATGTTCCGTATGCTCGGAAGCGGTACCGAATCGGTAATGGCGTCCCTTCGTATTGCAAGAATTGCAACTGGAAACAAGCGCATCATCAAAGAAGGTGGCGATTATCATGGATGGAGTGATCAGATGGTCTATGGAACGAAGATTCCAGGTTCTCGCGGACTTCTCGAATCTCACGGAATTCCTAGACGCCTCTACTCACTCACCGACGAAGTTCGTCCGAACGATCTCGACATGCTCGAGAAGATGCTCAAGCTCAACAAATTAAGAGGCGGCACCGCTGCTGTTATCATCGAACCTTGCGGTCCAGAGAGTGGTACTCGTCCAGTTTCAAAAGAATACAACAAGGGGGTTCGTTACCTATGCGATAAGTACGGTGCCCTCCTCATCTTCGACGAAGTAGTTACTGGCTTCCGTACTGCACTCAGCGGTGCGCAGGGATACTTTGGTGTAACACCAGATTTGACCATCTTCGGTAAAGTTGTTGCCGGTGGTTACCCAGGCGCTGGTGGTGTCGGCGGTAAGAAGGAATATGCAGGATTGATGGCTGCCGGAGTTGCCAGCGGTAAACATCGCGCATATGTCGGTGGTACATTGGCTGCTGCACCGATTTCCGCTTTAGCTGGATACACATGCATCAAAGAAATCGAACGCACAAATGCGTGCGAAATCGCAGGAAGAGCGGGTGACAAGATTACAGACGGACTCAAAAGCCTGATTCAGCAATATGGTCTGCCATTCGTTGCTTACAACCAGGGCAGCATCTGCCACCTGGAGTGCACAGCTGCGATGAGCTTCGACTTCTCTTCTTTCAACATTCTGAAGTCTGCATATGGACTCCTCCGCAACAAGGACATGATGTATGAACGCAAAGATTCAATGGAGCGCATGGGCGCTGCATACATGGCAAACGGTCTCGTAACCTTGGCTGGAAGCAGACTCTACACCTCTATGGCAACAACTGACGAAGTCATTGATGATGCTTTAAATCGTTTTGAAGAGGTATTCAAGCATGTAGCTCGCACGAACAAAGGGCTTCTATAGTCCTTTGAAACGGGCTGTGAGTTACAGAACTACATGATTACGAATGAAGAAGTCGAACAATTAGAAAGAGGCATACTATGAGCGAATATATCCTTGCACATGATATTGGAACCAGCTCCGACAAAGCCGTCCTAGTTGATTTCAACGGTAAAATTATATCCACTGCCACCTACCCGTATCCGACCTATTACCCAGAACCTGCTTGGGTCGAACAGAATCCAGAGGATTATTGGGCGGCTGTGTGTGAAACAAGCAAAGAAGTCATGGCAAAAGCCGGCATTGAGAACACGGAAATCAAAGGAATCGTTTTCTCGACACAAGGTCAAGGCGTCATCCCTGTTGCCGAAGACGGCACGGTTCTCTACCCGAATATCACTTGGGTCGATGGTCGTGCACAGAAGCAAGCGGAGAGTATCATGCGCCGTGTCGGTGGTAAAAAGATTTTCACCCTGTTCTCGGGCACTCCGATTATGGGCAAAGATTGCATCGCCAAAATTACATGGATTAAGGAAGAACGCCCGGAAATCTATGCAAAAACACACTTGTTTTTGGATGTAAATGGATACCTCAAATACCGCTGTACCGATAAGATGGTGACCGAACTTTCGGGTGCCTCCTCTTACGGGCTCGACCTCAAGAAGAAAGATTGGATGTCTGTATTCCCGCTCGTTGGCATCGATATGAATCGTCTCCCACCACTGGTTTGCAGCACGGATATTGTCGGTGGAATCACCTCAAAAGCTGCAGCTGAAAGCGGTCTTGCCGAAGGAACGCCAGTCTTTGGTGGATGCGATGACGTTCAAGCGGCAACTGTCGGCTCTGGTATGTGCGAAGATGGCGACATCCATATCTACCTCGGAACATCAGCTTGGGTTGCTGCTTGCAGCCGCACAGCGGATAAGTTCCGTCACGGTGCTGCCGCAATTCAAAGTGCTGACAAGGAAATGAACCTCATTGCCGGTATCACGGAATCCGCCGGAGCAAATATCAATTGGCTTAAGAACCAGTTCTTCAAACACGAAATGGAAGAATACGG
>CAVFWT010000009.1:0-31184 GCA_963626305.1 bacterium
GTTATATGCTAATTCCAGACGTTCCCAACGTTTGTCCCTGTCCATTGCATAGAAACGACCGGAAATAACGCCGATTTTGCCAAGGTTAATTTCGGCAATGTGTTTTTCCAGTTTTTCGAAGTATGTCTTTGCACTTCTCGGTGGCACATCACGACCATCCAGCCAGCAGTGTACGTAGACTTCTTCCACATGGTTTTGCTTCGCCATGTCGAGAAGTGCCAGCAGGTGATCAATGTGGCTGTGTACACCGCCATCTGACAGAAGTCCCATGATATGGAGTGCGTGTCCGGAGCCTTCCGCTGCGTTGTTCATTGCTTTTAGCAACGCTTCATTATTGAAGAAGGAGCCGTCTTTAATTGCACGGCTGATTTTTGGCAAATCTTGATAGATGACATTGCCAGCTCCGATGTTCGTGTGACCGACCTCAGAGTTGCCAATTTGTCCGTCGGGAAGACCGACCGGTTCTCCGCTCGCCTGCAATTTAATTAACGGATATTTATCAAAAATCTCATCTAGATGTGGGGTGCTTGCGGCAGCAATCGCGTTGCCGTGGGTTTCTTCGCGCATTCCATAACCATCCAGAATCAACAACATTGTTGGCCGATGTTTCATGTGTGCCTCCTTGATTTCCTTGAATTGCCCGAAAATCGGACCTATGTGAATAGTATAGCACAACCCAACTTGCCTCGAAAGGAAATATAATTATAATGAAAAGTGGAGGTAACTTATGGGCGTTCAATTCACGAAAGAACAACAACAAGCAATCGATACTCTGGATAAAAGCATTCTCGTTTCGGCCGCGGCTGGATCCGGCAAAACAGCAGTGCTCGTTCAGCGTATTATTCATATAATTCTCGAAGGAAAGGCGAACGTAGACGAGATGCTCGTCGTAACATTCACCAATGCAGCAGCGACAGAGATGAAGCTCAAGCTGACCACGGCGATTCGCAAGCATATGCGAGAGAACCCGGAAAGTGCACCGCTGATGAATCAGCAGCTGAACAAGATGTATCAGTCATACATCACTACATTTCACAGCTTTGCACTGCGACTTATTCGCGAATTTTTCTATCGAATCGACCGCGAACCGACGTTCAAAATTTGTGATGAAGCACAGGGACAGCTCTTGCAGCTAGAAGCTATCGACGAGCTTTTCGAAGAGTGCTTTGAGAACGATTCTTATGTGGAAGGCGGATCCTTCCGAGATTTTCTGGAACATTACAGTAGCGATCGTTCGGAAGATACCATCAAGAGTGCAATGCTTGAGATTTATGGCAAGCTTCGCAGCATGCCAGATTATTTTGAGTGGGCGTACAAGCGTGCAGAAATGCTCCGTATGCCGGAATCGGGTAAAATCAGTGACTCTCCAATCTTTGAACCGCTGATGAACCAGATGAAGAATAAGGTTGCAGAGGCTCAGAAGAAATGCGAGGAACTGATTTCTTTGCTGGATACGAATGGCGTTGAGTCTCTCCTGGAGATTGCCGAGCAAGATTACAATGCTATTGAGGATTATAAGAATCAGTTAGATCAATTGATTGCCAAGCATGAGAATGACGAAGTCCCTGCGTGGAAATACGATTTTAAACGCTTTTCGGCGAAGAAGGCGGATAAAGATGCGTATGATCCAATCAAAGAGGACGCGAGTGCATTAAGAGATGATTATAAGAAAGCGTTGAAATCCATCGCGGAACAATATGCCGGCGAAGAACTGGAAGCAAGGTTTCGTGAGATGGATGCGACATATTCCTATACGATTTACTATTTGAATTTACTCCGAGACTTTGAACGCCGGTTTGATGAGAAAAAGAAGGCAGCTGATTTGGTGGACTTCGGTGATATCGAACATTTGGCCGTCGAAATTCTCAAGGACCCGGAGGTGTGTCGTATTCTTCGGAATCGATTCCAATTTATTTTTATCGATGAATACCAGGATACTAACAAAATCCAAGAGCATATCATTTCGCGAATCGCTCGTCCGGATAATCAATTTAAGGTCGGGGATGTGAAGCAGAGCATCTACGGTTTCCGTCAGTCTGATCCGAAGATTTTTATGGCAACGCGCAAGAAATTCGAGAGCGAGGATTGTCCGGATGCAATTGTCATCGATTTGAACCGAAATTTCCGAAGCAATGGCGCGACCATCGATTACATTAACGATGTGTTTGAGGGAATTATGCCGGGTTATGACGACAAAGCCAAGCTCTATCAGGGGCTTCCATCAGATTCGGAATACAATTTGATGCCCGAAGTGCACATATTAACCGTGCCGCCTAAGAATTCTGCTTCCGATTCCGAATCCGATGAAAGCGAGGAGGAATCGCTCTCCAATGTGGAGGGGGAGGCCGTCTATATTGCGCAGCTGGTGAAGAACATCATAGGAACGACATTCCATGATGGCAAGACCGGGGTTCGCCGTGTTGCAACGCCACGCGATATTGTAATCCTCTGCCGCAGTACCAAGAGCAGTGCTGATGTCTATTATAAGGCGATGCTGGAGCAGGATATTCCTACGCACGTCAATGATGATACGGGATACTTTGATACCGTTGAAATCCATCTTGCAATTTCATTACTGCAGGTACTGAACAATGGCCATCAGGATATTCCGCTCATCGCAGTACTTCGCTCGGAAATCTTTGGTTTTACACCGGAAGAATTGGCGGAGATTCGAATTGCTTACCATGAAGAAGGGAAGCGTGGAAGCTATTACAAAGCTTACGCATATTGCTTAGAACATCCCCAGAAAATCCGAGAGGAACTGTATCAGAAGCTAAAGTGTGCGGATGATAACCTCAAAGAATGGCGTTATCATGCCAACAAAATGCCACTTGATGAATATATCTGGTATGTGTTGACTGATTCCGGTTATTATCTATATTCCGGTGCTATGTACGGGGGACGTCAGCGCCAAGCGAACTTGAGGGTTCTAACAGAGAAAGCACGGAAGTATCAGGAGACGGGAGTCGCATCTCTGAGCGGATTTATTCGATATGTGAATATTCTTCGTCAGAAGAACGTAAAAACGGGTCAGGCGGCAATGATTGGCGAAGATGCTGACGTTGTTCGAATCATGACGATGCATAAGAGCAAAGGTTTGGAGTTCCCCTTCGTTATTGTTGCTGGAATGGGTAACCGAGGGAATCGAACATCTCTTGGCAAAGGGCTGACCTTTGACTCCGACATCGGCGTTGGAATTAGCTATGTGAATCGGGAAGAAAAGTATTGGCGATCCACCATCTTGCAAACATTGATCAAAGAGAAAATCAACGAGGAAGAATTGCAAGAAGAACGTCGTATTCTCTACGTTGCTCTTACAAGAGCTCGAGAGAAATTGATTCTGGTGGGAAGAGCGACGATAAAAGACGAAGAAGATAGTAACAATTTCTCGTTCGAAAAAACGTCTTCTTATTACGACATCCAAGAGAAACTAAACATACCAAGCGTTAAATATCACATTGCTCCGTTCCCAACGGCAAAGCAGACTCGAAAGAGAAATTTGTTTGAAGAATTCGAGAAAAAACGTGGGAACCTTGATGTCCGCAAAGCATCAGAATATGAGTTGGCTGTTGCGGAAAGGCTTAACTACGAATACCCGAATGCGGATGGACTCAAAACCAAAGCAAAGTATACAGTTAGTGAACTTCGATATCTTCGTGCAGAAGGAGCTACAAACTCTGAGAATCAACTCGCTAAAATGACCGTTCTTGAAAATCTGAACGTTTCCGATAATCACACTATTTGCGGTGCAGATATTGGAACGGCATATCACCGCATAATGGAGACGTTGGACTTTGTCCGTGTTGCCGAGCACGATATGACAATCAACGAAGATTACATAGAACAGGTGATGAATCGTTTGAATGAATCGCAAGCGATTTCGGATGACGTATTTGCAACGCTTAGTCGAAACGTCATCACGGACTTCTTCCGAACTGCACTTGGCGTACGTGCACTCCGTGCAGCTCAGAATGGGAAACTTTGGAAAGAAAAACCGTTCACACTTCGTACAGAGGTGGAAGGGAAGCAAGTGATGGTACAAGGCGTCATTGATTGTTTCTTTGAAGAAGATGGAAAACTCGTCTTGGTTGATTATAAAAGCAATCACGTCGAAAAAGATATTTCGCCGATTGCGGATATGTATCGTGAACAAATTCGCTTGTACCGACAGGCGCTAGAAATGGCTTGTGATGAATCTGTTGGGGAGGCGTATCTCTATCTTCTGCGAACCGGAGATACCATTCCAATGTAATAACTTGATGGTGATTCTATCATATAGAAGACATTTGTTTGTCTTGGAAATTAAGACAAGAAAAAGGAGCTGCAATCGCAGCTCCTTTTTTATGCAACTTTTATGTTCGTATCGATTATACAATACCCTGCATCATCATAGCATCTGCAACTCTTTCGAATCCAGCGATGTTTGCACCAGCAACCAGGTTTTCGCCCAGGTCGTACTTCTTGCAAGCAGCTTCTGTGATTTCGAAGATGTGAACCATGATTCCTTCGAGTTCTTTGTATACTCTTTCCTTGTCCCAGATGAGGTGCTCTGCGTTCTGAGCCATCTCGAGGCAAGAGCAAGCAACACCACCGGCGTTTGCAGCCTTGGAAGGACCAACAACTACGCCGTTCTCCTGCAGGTAAGCAATTGCTTCGTTGGTTGTAGGCATGTTAGCACCTTCGATGAGGTATCTAGCACCGTTCTTAACCATTTCCTTCGCCCAGTCAAGAGTGATATCGTTCTGCATTGCGCATGGCATGTACAAATCAGCCTTAACTTCCCAAGGTCTCTTTCCAGCGATGAACTTAGCGCCTGGGAACTTCTCAGCGTAAGGGGCGCAGATGTTCTTTCCGGAGTTTCTCAGCTCGAGCAGGTAGTCGATCTTCTCCTGAGTAGTGATTCCATCCTCGTCGAGAATGTAACCGTCTGGTCCGGAGATTGTGATTGGCTTAGCACCCAGCTCTACCAGCTTAGTGATAGTTCCCCAAGATACGTTACCGAATCCGGAAACAACAGCTGTCTTTCCTTCAAGAGTGTCACCGAAGTGCTTCAGGACCTCTCTAGCGAAGAATACGATACCGAAACCAGTAGCTTCTGTTCTTCCGTTCAGACCACCGTTGGTTGTACCCTTACCAGTCCATGTTCCGTCATACTGACGAGTAATTCTCTTATACTGACCCATCATGTAGCCGATTTCTCTGCCGCCAACACCCATGTCGCCTGCAGGTACGTCTACGTTAGGTCCGATATGTCTGTAAAGTTCAGTTACGAAACTCTGGCAGAATCTCATAACTTCAGCGTCGGACTTTCCAGCTGGATCGAAGTCCGAACCACCCTTACCACCACCGATAGGCAGACCAGTCAGGGAATTCTTGAAGATCTGTTCGAATCCCAGGAACTTCAGGATGCCAGGATATACGTTAGCCTGGAATCTCAGACCACCCTTGTAAGGTCCAAGAGCGCTGGAGAACTCAAATCTGTAACCTCTGTTAACCTGAACAACGCCGTTGTCATCAACCCAAGGAACTCTGAAAGTGATGCTTCTTTCTGGCTCAATCAGTCTTTCAACCAGACCAGCCTTCTCATACTCAGGATGAGCTTCCAGAACTGGTTCAATCGAAGTCAGAACTTCTTCTACAGTCTGAAGAAATTCAGGTTCGTGTGGATAATTTTTCTTAGCGATGTCAATGTACTTCTGTGAAATATTAGCCATTTTCTTCTCCTTATAAAAATACCAAATATTGACTCGCGGTCGCTTCTTTCCTGACCGCAAATTGATTCTAACACCGTGAAATGGCACTGTCAACGAATCTAAACAAGTATACAATTTGGAAAATTAATACATATTGGATAAAAATTATAAAAAATCGACATGCAGAAATTCTTGCCGGCGGACTCGATACATCCGCCTGAAAGCCTTTATTTAAAACGCTTTATGTGGTAGAATAGAAAGACATTTTGGATTAAAAAAAGTCAATTATCTTTGGAATTATTAAATTTATCTAATAGAGTCAATTATAAAGGGTTAAGTATGGATCTATCGAATTTGAACAGTGAACAACAGAAAGCAGTGAAGCATATTGATGGTCCGCTCCTGATTTTGGCAGGGGCAGGAAGTGGTAAAACGACTACCATGACGCATCGCATTGCATATATGATTGAACAGGGTGTTTCCCCTTATCAAATTCTTGCGGTGACATTTACGAACAAGGCGGCGGGGGAGATGCGAGAGCGTGTAGAACGACTCGTACCTCATTCGAACGGAATGTGGATTATGACGTTCCATGCCATGTGTCTTCGAATGCTACGTACCCAGTGTGAGTTGCTGGGATATAAACCGGGATTTACCGTATACGATGAGACGGATCGCAAGTCTTTGGTGAAACGTATCATGAAACAACTGGAAGTCAATGAGAAAATGTATCCGGTAAGTTATGTAATCAGCGTAATCAGCGGATGCAAAGAGCAGGAACAGAATGCGGAGAAGTATCTGTATGAAAATGGTGCAGACTTCCGTGCACAGACTGTCTACAACATATACAAGACATATGAACAAGAAATGATGCGAAATAATGCGATGGATTTCGACGATCTGATTCTGAATGGCGTCCGGCTTTTGGAGGCATCGGAGGAACTATTATCCTATTACCGTAATCGCTTTCGTTACATCATGGTGGACGAGTACCAGGACACAAATTATTTACAATATAAGTTAATCCATCTCTTGTCTGAGACGAATCGAAATCTCTGTGCTGTCGGGGACGATGACCAGTGCATCTATCAATGGCGTGGCGCAGACATTCGAAATATCCTGGATTTCGAGAAGGATTTCCCAGAAGTGACTACCATCAAACTCGAACAGAATTACCGTTCGTATGGAAATATTTTGGACTTGGCGAACTCGGTTATCTGTAACAATAAGGGAAGAAAATCAAAAGCGCTGTGGACAGAGAAGGATGCCGGCGAGAAAATAATTTACCGCCGCCTTGGCGACGAGAAAAAAGAAGCTTGGTACATCGGCAGTGAAATTGATCGTCTTCACAACGAGGGGTATGCATATGGCGACATGGCAATTCTTTACCGCAAGAATGCGCAGTCTCGTGCATTTGAAGAGAAATTTTCTTTCCGCGGAATTCCGTACCGCGTACTCGCAGGGCTACGATTCTACGATCGCAAAGAAATTAAGGATATGATGGCATACATGCATCTGGTGGAAAACCCGGATGACGATGTATCGATGCTGCGAATCATTAACGAACCGAAGCGCGGCGTGGGGCCGAAAACGTTAACGAACATTCAAGCATATGCGACATCTTATCGGATGAGCATTTATCGTGCACTCTGTGAAGCAGAAGTGATTGCGAACCTTCCGAAGAAAGCAGGTGCTGCGCTAAAAGAACTTGTGCAGATGCTGGAGGATCTCCGAGGAGAAGTAGATAACTTAACGCTGACCGATCTCTACGACAATATCTTGAATCGCTCGGGATATCTTAACGCACTCGAGCAACTGGACACGGTGGAAGCAGACGGGCGAATTGAGAACGTCATGGAATTTAAATCCGTTATTGCGGAGTTCGAGAATAGTTTGAAGGATGGCGATGAGAAACAATTCCAAGAAGATATGGAAGCGGAACGCCAGATGATGCAAGATGCGGGATTTGAGGTGAATGAACCGACTCCTCTCGCTTCGTTCTTAGAACGAATTACATTGATGGCAGATATTGATAATCGTGACGAGAAGGAAGATGCCGTTGTATTGATGACATTGCATAGTGCGAAAGGCTTGGAATTCCCAATTGTCTTTATACCCGGAATGGAGAATGGGGTGTTCCCTGGGTCATCTTCATTTGATGAGGAGAGTCGATTAGAAGAAGAACGACGCCTCTGTTACGTGGGAATCACGCGAGCGAAGGAGAAACTATATCTCACCAGCGCTACTACGCGCATGCTCTATGGCCGAACTGATTACACAACAGAATCCATGTTTCTCGATGAAATGGACAAGCAGTATCTGGACGGAGAGACGGCGAAACAGAAAGCAGAATCTCAGGGTGGGTTGTCCGGAGACGGAGGACTGTATGGAGATTATTTTTACCGAGGGAGAGCACATGGAACGGAAGATGGCTTCTTTGGTGTGCCGGAACAAAAGCCTTTTGACAGCTTGAAATATGCAAGAAAGCAAGCAGAGAAGAAGTATTCGAATGATGACCTCGAAGTGGGTGATCAGGTGCGTCATCCGAAATTCGGCGTTGGAATGCTCCTAGAGGATGACGGCAAGATTATGAAGATTGCGTTCGATTCGGTGGGCATTAAGAAAATCGGCAAGGGCTTTGTGAATATTGAGAAGGTGAAATAATGGAAGAGATGAAGAAAAGAATTGATGAACTGACAGAAATTTTGAATAACGCTTCTCGCGCCTATTACGATGATGCCAGCGAAATCATGACGAATTATGAGTATGATGCACTGTATGATGAGCTTCTAGAACTGGAAGAGAAGACGGGATACATTCCAGAAGAGAGTCCTTCTCAGAATGTTGGATACACGGTGCAGTCTGAACTTCCGAAGGAACGGCATGCAAAACGGATGCTGAGCTTGGATAAGACGAAGGATCGAGAATCGCTTCGTGCATGGCTCGGTGAGCAAGAGGGATTGCTTTCTTGGAAGCTGGATGGTTTGACGGTTGTGCTGACGTACGAAGGCGGAAAACTGGAGAAGGCGATTACGCGCGGAAATGGTGACGTGGGCGAAGTGATTACGCCGAACGCAAAAGTTTTCGTGAATGTGCCAAAGCGAATTCCCCATGAAGGGCATGTGGTCGTGCGTGGAGAAGCGGTGATTCGATACGATGACTTTGAAGAAATCAACGCGCGCATCGACGATGCGGATGCCAAATACAAGAACCCGAGAAACCTCTGTAGCGGTAGCGTTCGCCAATTGAACAGCAGAGTGACGGCAGAGCGGAATGTCCGTTTCTATGCATTTACGCTGAGCGAGGCACCAGAAGTGGATTTCGCGAATAGCCGAGAAAATCAAATGAAGTGGATGGCAGAGCAGGGCTTTGATGTGGTGGAGTATCACAGGGTCAATGCTGAAAATATCTTGAAACAAATCGATGAATTCGAATCGTGGATTCCAACGTTCGAAATTCCGTCAGACGGACTGGTACTGACACTGGAGAATCTCGCTTATGCGGCTGGCCTTGGAACTACTGCAAAATTTCCGAAGGATTCCATCGCCTTCAAGTGGCGCGATCAGCAGGCGGAGACAACGCTCCGAGAAATCGAATGGAGTCCATCACGTACCGGCCTTCTGAATCCTGTGGCGATTTTTGATCCGGTGGAACTGGAAGGAACGACGGTGAGCCGTGCATCGGTGCACAATCTCAATATCATGGAAGATTTGAAATTGGGAATCGGTGACCGTATCACTGTCTATAAAGCAAATATGATTATTCCTCAGGTGAGTGGAAACTTAACGATGAGTGGCCGAATCGACATTCCATCAGAATGTCCGGTATGTGGTGGGGAGACGAAGATTCATGCAGACGGCGGTACGAAGGTGCTGATGTGCAAGAATCCGGGATGCTTGGCGAAGCAAGTAAAACGCTTTTCGTTGTTTGTATCTCGCGATGCGATGAATATTGAAGGGCTTTCAGAACAGACTCTCCTCAAGTTAATCGGTAAAGGATACATTCGTTCATTCCCTGATATCTTCAACCTGGCAGATTATGAAGATGGGATTGTGGAGATGGAAGGATTCGGGGAGAAGTCCTATGCGAAACTGATGGAATCCATCGAGACAGCGAGACATACGACACCGGCAAGAGTGCTTACGGCACTCGGAATCCCTGGAATTGGGGTAACTATGGCTGGACAGATTGCAAGAGCTTGCGAGAATAAGTGGGAGCGAGTGATTTCTCTTAAAGAATCGGATTTGCTTGAAGTCGATGGCGTTGGAGATGTGATGTCCCGGGATTATGCAGCATTCTTTGCTGATTCAAGCAATCATGAAATGATTACGAGACTTCGAGATTGCCTCGAATTGGATGAATCATTCGAAGAACGCGGAACTAGCCTTGCCGGAAAAGTTTTCGTTATTACCGGTTCCTTGAATCATTACAGTAACCGCAAGGAGCTGAAGCAGGAAATAGAAGCGGAAGGCGGTAAGGTTGCCGGAAGTGTCAGTGCGAGCACCGATTATCTTATTACGAACAACCCGAATTCTGGCTCTTCCAAGAATCGAACCGCAAAGGAACTGGGAGTCGATATCATTACGGAAGATGATGTTCGAGAGATGCTCGGAATTACAGAGAAATAAGAAATTTGCTTTTATAATAAATAATTGTAGAATGTACAATATAACGAGAGGAAAGGAGGGCGAGTCATGGAGAATTCCATCCGCGAAATGGATGACAATTTCGAATATTCGGAAGAGAAGATTTTTAATTTGCTGGAAGAGAAGAAATATTTCCAGTGCCGTGATGAGCTGCTCAAATTCAATGAGGTAGATATTGCGGAAATGCTTGAAGATATCATGCGCGAGTATGATATGCAGAAGGCGGTGATTCTGTTCCGTACGCTGCCGAAAGATGTGTCGGTTGACGTGTTTCCGAACCTGGATGTCGATAATCAGGTCGAAATTATCAATATTATTACCGATCCCGAAATTCAATATATCATCGATGAACTGGATTTCGACGATATGATTGACGTGCTGGAAGAACTTCCGGCAAACCTTGTCGATAAAATTCTGGCGAAGACACCGAAGAATGAGCGCCGACAGATTAACACATTCTTGAAATATCGTGAAAACAGCGCTGGATCCCTGATGACGCCAGATTACATCGAACTTCGGAAGGATATGACCGTGCAAGAAGCACTCGACCATATCAAAGATGTGGGCATGGATTCGGAGACAATCTATACGTGTTACGTGCTTTCCAGCGGACGAAAGTTACTCGGGCTGACATCTCTTCGCTCCATGGTTGTCGCCCCAGAGAATACGAAAATTTCGGAGTTGATGACGGAAGATATCATTCTGGCGCACGTCGATGATGACCAAGAGGAGGTATCGGAACTGTTTAAGCGATACGGCTTCCTCGCAATTCCGGTTGTCGATAACGAGAGCAGATTAGTCGGTATTATCACTGTCGACGATATCCTGGATGTCATCGAAGAAGAGATGACCGAAGATATCGAACGTATGGGTGGTGTCATTGATTCCACGGACAAAGAATACCTGGATATGCCGGTGCTGGCGCACGTCAAGGCGGAACTCCCGTGGCTGCTGCTCCTCATGTGTTCTTACTTTATTACAGGCGGTTTGATTGCAAGCTTCGAAAATGCACTTTCGTCCGTGGTGGCACTTGTCGTATACATGCCGATGCTGATGGGAACTGGCGGAAACTCTGGAACGCAGACCACGACATTGGTTGTTCGTGGTATGTCCACTGGTGAAATCGAACTCGACGATGTGCTAAAAGTATTTTGGAAAGAATTTCGAGTAAGCATCATCATTGGCCTTTGCGTCAGTGCGGTGAACTTCGTGCGAATCGTATGGCTTGACCACAATGGCTTCCTCGTTGCGATGACGGTATGTGTCTCCATGCTCTTAATCGTTATCATTGCAAAGTGCTTCGGTGGTCTCCTTCCGATGGCTGCGAAGAGAGTGGGAATCGACCCAGCGCTGATGTCTGGTCCAATGATGGCATCCTTGACAGACATGGTATCACTCGGAACATATTTCTTGATGGCAAAGTATTTCTTGCATTTGTAAAGGGATGTGGACAAGCCGGAAATTCAAGAATATAATAAAAACATGTTTTTACTAGATTATGCTAGGAGGAAATTGTGAGTAACAGAAATTACGAAGAGCTGCAAGAAGTAGCTCGTAAAATCCGAATGGATGCAATCCGTGCAATCCATGAAGCTGGTTCAGGACATCCGGGCGGTTCTCTGTCCGCTGCGGATATCGTAACGGCACTTTATTTTGATGTAATGAATATTGACCCGAAGAATCCGAAGATGGAAGGTCGCGATCGTTTCGTTCTGTCCAAGGGTCATGCGGTACCGGCTTTGTATGCTGCTTTGGCGGAAAGAGAATTCTATGATCCGGAGGATATGATGACGCTACGTAAGCTGGACAGCCATTTCCAAGGACACCCGAATATGCATAAGGTACCGGGAATTGAGATGTCCACTGGTTCGTTGGGACAGGGATTCTCCGTTGCGGTCGGTATGGCTACCGCAGGAAAAATCGATAACAATCCTGGCCGCGTATATGCGCTTTGCGGCGACGGTGAGCTTCAGGAAGGCATTATCTGGGAGGCCGCACTCTCGGCAGCTCACCGCAAGCTGGATAATCTGACACTCGTAGTAGACTGGAATGGCCTTCAGATTGACGGTAATGTAGACGATGTAAAACGTGTTGCGCCAATTGCTCCGAAATTCGAAAGCTTTGGATGGCACGTGCTGGAAGTTGATGGACATAGTTTCCCAGAATTGCTTGCAGCGTTTGACGAAGCGAAAGCAACGAAGGGACAGCCGACTGCGATTATTGCGAAGACTCACAAGGGCCACGGCGTATCCTTTATGGAAGATCAGGCTGGCTGGCACGGAAAAGCGCCGAACGACGAACAGTTCGAGCAGGCAATGAAAGAACTGGGAGGTGTACAGTAATGGCAGATGTTAAGAAGATTGCAACCAGAGAAGCGTATGGCGAATTTCTGGTGGAAGAAGGTGCCAGAAGACCGGAGTTGGTAGTAATGGATGCGGATCTGTCCGGCTCTACCAAGACGAAGAATTTTGCCAAGGCATACCCGGAGCGTTTTGTGAACTGTGGTATTTCGGAACAGGATCTTTATGCAGAAGCAACCGGAATCGCACTCTCTGGACACGTTGTATGTGCCAGCACGTTTGCGATGTTTGCAGCTGGTCGCGCCTATGAAATCATCCGCAACTCTATTGGTTACACTGGTGCAAATGTCAAAATTTGTGCTACTCATGCTGGAATTACCGTTGGCGAAGACGGCGCGAGCCACCAGACATTCGAGGATTTGGCTCTTATGAGAGAAATCCCGGGCATGACGGTTCTCTGCCCTGCAGATGCAGTTAGCGCAAAGAAGCTGCTGAGCGAAGCGGTTGCGTTCAATGGACCGGCATATATTCGCCTTGGAAGATCGGGCGTTCCAGTCCTCTATTCGGATGCTCAGGCAGAAGCAATTGAAATTGGTAAAGGTACCCAGCTAAAAGAAGGTTCGGATGTCACCATCATTGCGACCGGAATTCTGGTTGCCGATGCGATGGAAGCAGCGGCAACACTGGTGGCGGATGGTATTTCTGCTCGCGTAATCGATATGCATACCATTAAGCCAATTGATGAAGACATCATCGTTAAGGCTGCGAAAGAAACTGGCGCAATTGTTACGGCAGAAGAACATTCCGTAATCGGTGGATTGGGAAGTGCCGTTGCCGAGGTTGTTGTACGGAAAGCACCTTGCAAGATGGCGATGGTTGGTCAGAAGGATACATTTGGAGAATCCGGAAAACCAGCAGAGCTTCTCGAGAAATATGGCATGACCGCAAAAGATATTGTCAACGCTGTGAAGAATTTAGTTCGCTAACATTTAGGTAGACAATTCGTTCTATTGAGCAACTATTCTCGAAAAAATTGTTAAAAAAATGATTTAAAAGAGCAACGACGTTTTTCGTTGCTCTTTTTCTTTGCAAAATCCGTGAGATTCCTATTCTAGAGCAAATTTGAAAATGGCGTTAAACCCAAAATGAAATTAGTAAAATACACAATAAAGTACGTATAAAATTGTTTATAAACAGCAATAATGAAAAGAAAAATGTGAATAAATTGTGTTCAACAAAAAAACTTTGATAAAGTGTTTACAATGTGATAGTTAAGTGATAGAATCACCTACGTGGAAATAGACCGTGGTCTAATCCGCAGCCCAATTCAAACATTAAAAACGAGCTTATGGTTGTTGGTTGTTTGGAAAAGGCATTGTCAAGTATGCGATATGCAACTTGATGCAATTATTCATCATTTTATGTTATTACTTTAGGAGGTAAAGAAAATGGAAACTGCAAAAAAAGGTAAGCCATTTGGATTTTACGTGTGTGCGCTCGGCTTCACATTTGAGCGTATGGCATTCTACACTGTAAAATACCTGCTTGCAATCTGGCTTGCAACAAGTGTAACTAGCGGCGGTCTGGGAATGAGCGACGCTGAAGGTGCTGCACTGTCCGCTAACTTCGTAGCTTGGACTTATATCACACCAATGATTGGTGGATATATCGCTGACCACTTTGTTAGCCCTAGACTTTGCGTACAGCTTGGTATGCTGATGATGGGTCTTGGTTATATCTGCGCTGGTATGGCTACTGACCTGAAGATGGTATGGGTAATGATCGTTCTCGTAGCTGTTGGAACTGGTCTCTTCAAGGGAAACCTGTCCGGCGTTAACGGTCTGCTCTTCTCCAACCAGGATGAGTTGGACGAAGCATTCTCCATCCAGTATTCTTTCGTTAACGTTGGTTCCTTCGTCGGAACTACATTCATTGCCGTTCTCGCTACTAAGGGCGTTATGTCCTTCACAGGCGTATTCACACTCTGCGGTATCTTCCTGCTGGTAGACCTGGTATGGTTCACAGTTGGTGGTAAGGCTGCTCTGGGTGATGCTGGTAAGACTCCTTTCAAGAAGGATGAACGTGAATTCGTATCAGAAGAGAAGAAAGCTCAGACTGATGCTCCTCTCTCTTCTGGAGACAAGAAGAAGGTTGTTGCTGTTGTACTGCTGACTCTTCTGTCTGCTGTATTCTGGATGCTGTGGTACATGGCTTACATGCCAGCATACTACATCTTCGGTTATGGCGATGGTGATTCCTTCCAGGGTAAGGCAAATTGGTTCGTTGGTGGATTCCAGGTTCCTACATCTTGGTTCGACTCCTTGAACGCTCTCGTATGCATCGTTCTTGGACCAGTTCTGGCTATCGTATGGCGTAAGATGGCTGAGAGACCACAGGGTGACATGTCGATGTTCAGAAAGACTGCTCTTGGTTGCATGCTCGTAGGTGTTGCTTACATTTCCATGGTAATCGGATATGTACTGGCTGGAGACAATGGTCAGTGCTCCCTGTTCTGGGTTGCTCTGGTTTCCCTGCTGATGTCCGTTGGAGAGATGGTATTCTCGCCGCTGGGTAACTCCTTCATTTCGAAGTTTGCTCCGGCTAAGGTTATGGGCTTCCTGCTCGGATTCTGGCCTTTCGCAGTATTTATTTCGCAGAAGGTATATCCAACCGTATATGCTTGGCTGAACACAATGGACTTCAAGGTTGGTTACGGCGGCTGCGCAGCTGTAGTAATCGTATTTGGTCTCATTCTGTGGGCATTTGCTCCTAAGCTGGAAGCATGGGGTACTGAAGGCGACAACTAATTTGTCACAAATACATTATTATATAATATGATGAATGAAAGTCGGTGGCGTTTGCCACCGACTTTTTTATGCAAGATTTCATCTTTCGTCTGATTAAAATAAGTGTTAATCTATGCAAAGTGATTCAATGTTGCGTATGTTGTTAGGAATGGATTCTAATGAACTGTGGAGTGATTAATCTGCAGAAGTGTATATAAAGGGCATATAAAAAGATCAGCAACGCATCCCTTCGTTACTGATCTTTCTGAGGTAATGTTCTGTGCCGCCTATAATCTTAGGGTTTGGATTAAAACAATAAGTTAGGTAAGGTAAAGGAGAAGAAATTATTCATTGTTTTAACCCATAAAGCACCTGTAATTTATTCGAATTACAGGTATTATTATGACCTATTCTCCCAATGAAGTCAATAAAAATACTAAATATACCGATAAATATAATTAAATATTTGTGATTTTACACTAAAAAAACTAATTTACCGAAACTCTAATTCGTTGGCAGATAACAGAAGCACCCAATCCGATGATAATTCCGGTAATCATACCCGAAAATAGTAGAACTGGGAAATAGAGGAAAATCTTTGAATCTTGCAATAACAGCGCTGCCATGATTAGCTGTCCCATATTGTGGAGCACGCCGCCAGCCATGCTGACACCGGCGATGCTGAAAAGATTGCTTTTCTTTAACAGGATCATTCCTGTCAGACTGACGATTGCGCCTGCTAAGGAATAGACTGCGGCGAAGACGCCGTTGAAGAGCAGCCCGGCAATAAGTACACGAATGACGCTGACTGCCCAAGCGTGTTTTGTCGAAAGCAAATATAAGGCAATCAACGTGACAATATTTGCAATTCCTAATTTAACGCCTGGAATTCCAGGATTATATGGTATAATAGCCTCAATGTATGAAAAAATGAGTGCGAGTGCGACCATCAGTGCGGTAATTGCCATGTTTTTCGATCGATGACCTTGTAGAGAATCATTGTACTTCGAAACATTTTTGCAATTATTGGACTTCTGTTTGGATTCTTTGGACTGAGGTGAATTAGCTGGAGATGGCATCGTATCCGTCACCTCCTGTTCCTTGAATTTTGATGATTACTTTGTTTGGGAGGCAGATGATGCTCTCCCCGGTGGTATTGATGGATTTGTGCTTGACGCATACCTGATTGTGACAGGATGCCTCTGACATAGACACTTTTCCATCTTTGATATGAACGGTGTTTGTTTTCTTTCCCTGTGTAATCTCGATGTCTTGATCGTTGGATAGAGAGTACGTGCCATAAGTCTTGCCGTTTACCTGCACAGTAACTTGATTTCCGGTCACGTTCGACTGAGAAATCGCAAAACTGCTAATACTCCCGACGATAATCAACGCGATTGCAAGGATGATGTCTGCTTTTCGAATGATATTTTTGAACATATGACTCCTGCGATGATTCGTACTAATTAAGTATTCAATCTTGCACAGAAAGGGTTTTCCGTGGTTAATTATAGTAAAAGTAAAATTAAATCAAAGCGGTGGAAACGATTAAGTCGACTAGGTTTGCTTCTGACCGCATTCCTCGTCATTATAACACAGACCGGATGTAATAGTAACCAAGAGGTTGAACCGGTATCCAAAGATAACTATTTTCTGGATACAACGTGCAGCGTCTCTGTATATGAAATCAATGGCGGTCTCGACGAAGATGAAGCGACGAAGGCAATCGATAAGGCATATGACCGCTGCCGTGAACTGGATAAACTCCTTACGAACAAGAACGATTCTAGCGATGTTGCCAAAATTAACAATGCAAAAGGTGAGTGGGTAACTGTCGGTGATGATGCACTCAAAGTCATCAAGGCGGGAATCAAATACGGCAAATTGTCGGATGGTCTCTTTGATATTACCATTGGTACCGTATCAGATTTGTGGGATTTCCATTCGGACGATCCGAAAGTGCCCTCTTCGAAGAAACTGGCAGAAGCAGTAACGCATGTGGACTATCGCAAAATCGATATTGACGGGAATCGCATTCGTCTGGAAGATCCAGAAGCGAAAATTGACCTGGGCGGAATCGCAAAAGGTTATGTCGGCGATGAGATGCGTAAAGTCTTGAAGAAGGAAGGGGTGACATCGGCGGTGATTAACCTCGGTGGCAACATCGTTACGATTGGCACGAAGCCAGATGGTTCGAAATTTACGATTGGAATTGAGAAACCCTTCTCAGATCGAAGCGAGATTATCGGTAAGACCCATGTCGCAGAAGGTACTGTCGTAACTTCTGGCATCTACGAGCGACAGTTTGTTGTAGATGGGAAGCGTTATCATCATATTTTGAATCCGAAGACAGGATATCCGGTGGATACGGATTTGGAAGCGGTCAGTCTGGTAACGGAGAAGAAGAATTCCATGGATCTTGATGCGATGAGCACGATTTGTTTGATGAAGGGAACTGCGAAAGCAAAGAAATTTATTGCATCGCAGAAGAACTTAGAAGCGGTGTTCTGTGGAGAAGATGATAAGATTTCTTCCACAAAGGGCATGGATTTCACCAAAGAATAATACGAATAGAAAGCGTCCGAGCTGTGAATGACACAATGGTGTGTTTGCAGTAATCGGACGCTTTTGATTCATGATATTTATTTTTTTAGCGGTATCGCAGACGAGTGAAATGCAATATGTAACTGCAAATGGTGTTTGCGAAACTATTTACGGCGATAGCTGAAGTGGAAGTTGCCCGCGATACGGTACAGAAGCTGTGAGAGCAGTACCGCAAGAGCAGCGCCGACACCAACCTGAATGGCGTTGAACGGAGCACTGGCCAGTGGTGTAATCCAGTTGCCGTAGATTAATCCTTCCGCTACGTAGTACGCCAGTACGGTCCACACAGCGGAAACGATGAATCCGACGAATTCCATCGCGGGAACGTTCAAGATGTGCATTTTGTCCTCCGTTGTCTTGCTTGCAAAGTGAAGTGCACCTTGCATGATGAGGACAACGACAAGCTTAATGGCGAAAGACCATGGCGCCCATACGGCGTACCCGCTGAGAAGATCGGCGAGACATGCACCGACAGATCCGGCGAAAATCGCATGCTTGCGCGGAAGAATCATTGCGCTGAGCAAGATAAAAGCATCTCCGAGATGAATATATCCATTTCCGATTGGAAATTTGAAGAACATCGTCGCTAAGGTAGTCATGGCGGTGAGTAGCGCGGTGAATACCAATAATGATGTGGATTGAAGTCGCTCGTTACTGTTCATAATATTGTCTCTCCTTCTAAATCATAGGTTTGGATGTTGATTTCTTAAAACGTTGGATATATAATAGCACTGTTGTGTAGTCAACGAAATAGACAAAAAATTATTTTTTCGCATAAACAGATTGGAGAAAAGTGTATTATGAAGCGAGTTATGCTCAATCTAGATAACAGTTCAGACAAAAATCTATACATACAGATTTATGAACAGTTCAAGGAGAAAATTCTCTCCGGAGAACTGCCGCAAGGAAGCAAAATGCCGTCGCTGAGACGCTTTGCGAAAGAGAACGAAATCAGTGTAACAACGGTCGAGACTGCGTATAACCAGCTTCTGGTTGAAGGATATATCGAGAGTCGACCGAAATCCGGTTATTACGTTAGTGACCGCGTAGCGGATGCGGTGAATGATCTTCGTATGGGATTGATGGAAGAAGAATCGCTTGAGAGTATTTTGCCAATTGATGATTCCCCAAATGTAAGAGAGAAATCGCTCATCTACGATGAACAGAGCTTCGAGTTTTCCAAGTGGAAGAAGTGCATGAACAAAGTGTTCAATGAACACTCTAACATGCTGCAGACGGAAGCAGATGTACAAGGGGAACAGGCACTGCGGTACGAAATTGCGAAATATCTGTATGCACGAAGAGATGTGAAGTGCAGCTCTTCTCAGGTGGTAATCGGCGCCGGGTCTCAGCAGCTGGCGGTTCAGCTTGTCAGAATTCTTCGTGAACTAGAGATTACGAACATCGCAACCGAACAGCCAGGATATGGACCGGTTCGCGAGATTTTCCGCGATGAAGGAATGACCATTTCCCACACGCCAATCGATGAAGATGGAATCATTGTCGATAAGCTGCCGACGAATATGCGTAGCTTAGCATACGTCAACCCATCGAACCAGTTCCCGACCGGTGCGGTAATGCCGATTGCTCGTCGTTATGAGCTTATCAAATGGGCTGTCGATAATGATAGCTATATATTGGAAGATGATTACGACAGCGAACTCCGTTATTTTGGAAAACCGATTCCATCCTTGCAGGGACTTGACCGCAGCGGCCGTGTCATTTACCTGGGATCATTCTCGTCAACTTTGTTTGCGGCAATCAAAATCAGTTACATGGTGTTGCCGAAGGAACTTGCAGAAATCTTTGAACGATTTAAAGACAAATATAGCCAGACATGCTCCAAAGCGGAACAACTTTGCCTGGCAATTTACATGGAAGAAGGGTATTACTACCGTAATATTAAGAAGTGTCGCAAGATGAATGCGGGAAAAATGGAAACCACGATGAAGATGTTCGCGCAGGCAAATGCGGATTACATCGATACCATTGATTCCAGATCGGGCTTAGCAACTATGCTCCGGATTCATGCGCGCATTCCGGTCAAAGAAATTTGTCAGATTGCGGGCAAGGTCGGCTTGACAATGCGACCGGTGGAGGATCTATGTACGGAAGATGAGCAGGTAGTTGTGTTCTATTTCTACCGCGTATCGGATTCGCTTCTCCGCATTCTGATTAAAATGTTCGTGAATAACGTGGGCAAAGCCATCGCATTCTATGAGAATAACCCACGGTAACAATAAGAAATTTGCCATCAATAACAAAAAAACTAGCACCATGTGGAACTCCTTGTGAGAGAAATCCACGTAGTGCTAGCTTTTGCGAATAAAATTCGAGTTCTGAGGGTTGCATTGACGATTTCAATGCAACCAATGGTTACAGCTTGAGTGAAACTTCGCCCCCAGACAGAGTGCGCATGCCGTCTTCGGTGCGAACAATCAGACGGTAATCATTGTCGATTCCTTCTACGGTAGCTGTAACCGGTTCTTTTCCCGCTTCCAAGACATCAACCGTGCGTCCAATGATGAAGCAATTCTTGCGGTAATAGTCGAGATATTGCTTTGCATTCAGCGAAAGTTTTCCGTTATATGTGCGATGAAGTTCGCCGATTAATTCAGCGGCAATTTCGTTCCGGCTAAAAGCAGGTTTGTCTGAATCTGTCAGTGAACCGGCTTTGCCGACTAATTCATCCGGAAAAGTGCGGTGTAAACAGTTGATGCCGATGCCTACGATGATGCGTTCGAAGTTCCCACTTTCGAGACTTCCCAGTGCTTCCGTGAGAATACCGCAAATTTTGAGTGGACCACGGTAAATATCGTTAACCCACTTGATTCCAAGGTGTTCACCACTAACCTTCGAGAGGACTCGGTGTGTGTGGACAGCTGCGACAGTGGTAACTTGTGTTACTTCGCTAATCGGAAATTGTGGCTTGAAGGAATATGTCAAATAAATTCCGGTTCCTTTCGGGGATAGGAAGGAACGACCGTAACGACCGCGTCCGCCAGATTGATAGTCTGCGAGGACGGCAGTGGCGGGACCATCGTAAGAAATACTTTTACAATAATTATTTGTCGAATCGAGCTGATCGAAGAATTGCAAGGAAAGCTCAGCTTCGGAGAGCCCTTGCTGGAGTAACATAGACTGTATTATCTCACCAGAGAGAATATCGGCGGAAGATGCCAAATAGTAGCCACGACTCTGTTCGCTTCGGATGTCGTAGCCTTCTTCCTGGAGTGAATGGATCGCTTTCCATACGGAGTTTCGAGAAATATCGAGCTGAGATGCGAGAGCCGATCCGGAAATTTGCTCACCGCGCTGGCGTGCGTCGATGAGATAGTTAAGAATTTTTTTGCGCGTTGAAAGTTCTGCCATCAATTGTTCCCCTTTCTAATGACTTCTATTATAGCCATTGCAAGGAATGAAGGCAATTGATGGAACGAAATTGCAAAATGAAGAGTTATTTCAACGTGGAAACCGTTAAATCAGAGTGGTAAAATATCAAGGTCAACATTGGAGGGTGCAATGAATAATATTCTGGTAACAAATGATGACGGAATTGATGCAAAGGGAATACAGCGTTTGATTGCCACGCTGGCATACCGTGCAGATGTGTACGTATTTGCGCCGAAGACGCAGCAAAGTGCCAAAGGGCAGTCGATGACTGCGTTCCGTGCGATGGAAGTAGAAGAGCGTCATATCGAGGGGGCTGTGGAAGCGTGGACGGTAGATGGTACGCCAACCGATTGTGTCAAGTATGGCGTTCAGTCCATGACGGAGAGAGGTATTCCGGTGGACTATGTCATCAGCGGAATTAATATGGGTCTTAATCTCGGTGCAGATGTGCATTATTCCGGAACGGTTAGTGCGGCAATGGAAGGTGCGCTTTGTGGAATTCATTCCATTGCATTGTCTGTGGAGCACCATCAACCCGATTATTACGATTACATCTGTGAGATACTGCCAGAAGTAATTCAAATGGCAGGAGAACAAGATGTATCAACCGTGCTCAATGTGAATACACCGGATTGCCCAGCTTGGCAAATTCGAGGGACGAAGATTACAAAACTCGGACCGAAGCGTTTCTATGATCACATGGAGAAAGATGAAGAACTGAAAAATGCGTATCGCTATCCAGGCGGTAGTTATCCGGTCGATGAGTCACTTTCGGAAGATATCGATGTGGTTGCGAACAAGGAGAAATATGCAACCATCACACCAATCAATGTGGATTATACTGACCGCACGGCTTATCATGCACTTCAGCGATTGACGAACGGAGACACGCTTTGCCTGTTCATCGACTTCCAGGAGAAGCTCGTTCCGGTAATGCGAAAATCCGAAGCATTGATGAAAAATGTGATTAAGTGGGCGAGATGTGCGGAGGTACTGGATCTCCCGATTCTGGTAAGTCAGCAGTATACCAGAGGGTTGGGACCGACTGTGGCGGATTTTCGCAAGGCAATTCCGGAGTACCGCAAACTGGAGAAAATTACTTTTAGCTGCTTTGATGCACCGGGATTCAAAGAAGAAATGGAAGCGATGACAGGAAAAAATGTGGTCATCGCAGGTATTGAAACGCATATCTGTGTTTATCAGACAGCAAAAGATTATCTGGCAAATGGCTTTAACGTAACCATTCTGGCAGACTGTTGCGGAGCACGGAAGAAAGCAGATCATGAATCGGCACTTCGAGAACTCGAACAGGCTGGTTGCCGGATTACGACCTTCGAAACGTTCGTATATGAGACGATGAGAACATCCGCACACAGTGCGTTTCGGACGATTTCCTCGATTATCAAAGAATAAGACGCTGGAAGAGAAAACGCATCGAAGTTCAGACGAACTAGACTTCGATGCGGAGTTCGAATATTAGAATAATTGCGGGGTTTTATGAAGAGTAAGGGTAGAAAGGACAGGTAAGCTTAATATGAAATTCTATGTGACAGAAGATGTATTTGCAAAGATTCCGAGTGCAAAGTTTGGTCTGGTTAGCGTAGCCGGAGCAAACAATGCGGGGAATAGCGAAGAAATTGCTGCATTTCTGCAGGAAAATGTGGAGAAATGCACAGAATTCTACAGTGGCAAGAAGGTGAAAAATGAACCAGAACTGCAGCCGTATCGTGAGGCGTTTCGAAATATCGGCGTAAATCCGAATCGTTATATGTGTTCTATTGAAGCACTGATGACACGAATTGCAAAGGGGCAGGGGATGCCGACCATTAATCGCATCGTGGATCTTGGAAATGCGGTGTCGCTGAAATACCACATGCCAATCGGTGCACATGATCTCGATACGATGATAGACGGTGCATTTGGCGTTCGTGTTTCGGAAGAAGGAGATACCTTCCTCCCGTTCGGGGCAGAGGAACGCGAATCGGTAGAAGCTGGCGAGGTCGTATATGCAACGGGAAATCACGTCCGCACAAGACGTTGGACTTGGAGACAGGGTGATGAAGGTATGATTACGGAGGAAACTTCGCACATGCTCTACATCATCGATGGATTTGAAGAAAATTTGGAGGATATTCTTTCGGCAAGAACTGAATTGGCGGAGCTGGCAGAAAAATATCTGGGTGGCACGGTCAAAATCGGCATGATTGACAAAGAAAACATGGAATTTGAAACCGAAATGTGATAAAATAACTTGTTATCTGTTCGGATTCGATGTTTGAGGTAGTGCAGACGGATTCGAATGAATAAATAAATTTATTTTTAAACACTAAATTATTAATGTTAAGGAGAAGTATAACATGAACAACAGTAAAAGATGGTTGTATCTGGCTGTCGGAACAGTAGTTCTGCTGTTCGAGGGCCTGATCTATGCATGGTCGCTGTTCCGTACTCCGTTTAGTGAAATTTATACGGATTGGACAGTATCCCAGCTTTCGATGACATTTACGATTTCTATTTCTTGCTTCTGCATCGGTGGATTCATCGGTGGTCAGCTCAGCAAGAAGCTGAATGTAAAGATTCGCTTCCTGATTACAGCAGTATGCCTGTTCGTCGGATTCTTTGGCGTTTCGATGCTGAATTCTGCAGATTCTGCAGGCAGCCTGACAAAGCTGTACATTTTCTACGGCGTATTCGGCGGCGGTGGCGTTGGTATCGGATACAACGCAGTTATTTCGACAATTACAAAATGGTTCCCAGACAAGGTAGGTCTTGCTTCCGGAATCATGCTGATGGGCTTCGGTCTCGGCAGCTTGCTGCTGGGAAGCATCGTAACCAGCATGGTAGGTTCTATGGGCCTGTTCCCAACCTTTAAGATTCTGGCTATCGCTATTGCGATTGTTCTGGTGATTGCAGCTCTTGTAATCAAGGCACCAGAAGCACCGGCTACTGCAGATGCTTCGGCTGAAGCAAAGCCAGAAGAAGATGCAAACGTAACGAATTACTCTGCAGGTGAGATGCTGAAGACTTCCCGTTTCTGGATTTTCTTCTTCTGGGCAATCTTCCTGAACTCTGCTGGTCTGATGGTTATCAACAGTGCCGCAAACATCTCCGTTGCTTACGGTGGTACCGCAATCCTCGGAATGATTGTATCCCTGTTCAACGGTGCTGGCCGTATCGTTGCTGGTAACAACTTCGACAAGTACAAGAGAAAGAAAGCAACTCTAATCAACCTCGCTTTCATGTTGATTGCTGGCATTCTGCTGGTTGTAGCAGGAAAGTCGAACTCGCTGATTCTCGTTACAATCGGTCTGATTTTCGTTGGTATGGCTTACGGTGGTACACCAACCATCACTTCCGCTTACACCAGCCTGTCCTTCGGACCGAAGAACTTCACGACGAACTTCAGTATTTCCAACTTCTCGCTGCTCCCTGCTGCGATTGCTGGACCAATGATTTCGTCTAAGCTGCTGGAGTCTGCTGGCGGTGCGTATGATTCGAACTTCATCGCAATCGTAGTATTCTCGGCAATTGCTCTGGTTCTGTGGGTACTGCTGAACGGTGCCAGCAAGAACAGCCCGAACGAAGGCAACAAATAATTCCAAGACTGGGTACTAGAGTCTGGAATTTAATAAGCTTCCTCGGAAGCGTTCGATGAATGAATAACCCCCGCTCGCGGGCGGAACTTAGTTCCGGCTGTGAGTGGGGGTTGCTTTTTGCTGGAACGGGAGTCTATGAGAGTTCGAATCTGTCAATGGTGAGCGTTTTGTGGTATATTTGTTGGAGAGAAATGCTTTTGGGGTCGCAGCGACACATCCGATTCTAGCTAAAAATATTTGCGACCTGGCACGCAAACTCGATTGTGCAGCAAGAAGCATTCGGAAAGGATTCTACATGACATTAAACCAACTGCATTATGTAATCACGATTGCAGAGGTCGGTTCGATGAACAAGGCTGCGGAATATCTATATATCACACAACCTTCACTGACGAGTGCGATTAAGGAACTGGAGAAGGAACTCGGCATTGAGATTTTCCATCGAACAGGCCGTGGGGTAACGCTAACCAATGATGGTGCTGAATTCTTGCTCTATGCACGAGAAATCTATGGTCAATATGAAGCGGTTATGGAGAAATACAGCGACGAAGAAGGACTCAAACAGAAATTCGGAATTTCTATGCAGCACTATTCCTTTGCGGTGAGAGCATTCGTGAATCTCGTGAATAAATATGACTTGGCAGAATACGATTTCGCGATTCGCGAGACGAAGACGAAGGAAGTCATCAGTGACGTTGCCAGTCTGAAAAGTGAAATAGGCATTATCTACCAGAGTGATTTTAATCGCAATGCTATCCAGAAAATTCTTAAGCAGAACAGTTTGGTGTTTCATGAATTGATGAACTGCGATGCGTTTGTCTACATGTGGAAAGGGCATCCGCTGGCAAATCGCACTAGCGTCAACTTTGAAGACTTGTCGAAGTATCCAAACCTCACTTTCGAACAAGGAGATGATTCGACATTCTACTATGCCGAAGAGATTTTCTCGGAGAACAATTATTCTCGGACAGTTCACGTAAATGACCGTGCCACCATGCTCAACTTGATGAGCGGGATAAAGGGATACACGCTTTGCTCCGGAATCATCTGCGAAGATTTGAACGGTGGCGATTATGTTGCTGTTCCGTTTGATGACCCAGAAATTTGCGGAGACAAAGCGATGCAGATTGGATATATCCAGAAGAAGAACAGCATTCTGAGCAAGACTGCACAGCTCTATATCCAAGAACTTCAGTCGTATTTGAACGATGAGGCGCAATAATCGAAAAATACTAGAATTTGAACGATAAAACCGAATGGAAAGTTCGCCTTCCGTTCGGTTTTGCGGTTGACTTTGAACCATGATACGGTAAAATAAATATATTATGGGATAAAATTGTTACAGGAGGTATTACCTTGAAAAAAGTTGGAGTAATCATGGGAAGCGACAGTGACCTTCCTGTTGTAGAAAAATGCATCAATGAATTAAAGAAATACGAAATTCCGACAGAAGTTCATGTGTATTCTGCACATCGTACTCCGGTCGAAGCAATCGAATTCGCGAAGAATGCAGAAAAGAACGGTTTTGGTGTTCTGATTTCTGCAGCTGGCAAAGCCGCTCATCTTGGCGGCGTATTGGCTGCAAACACCGTTCTTCCGGTAATCGGCATTCCGATTAAGGCTTCGGCGTTGGAAGGCATCGACGCACTCTTGTCTACCGTACAGATGCCACCAGGAATTCCAGTTGCATCGGTTGCAATTGATGGTGCAAAGAACGCAGCTATTCTCGCTGTAGAGATGCTTGCAATTGCTGATCCTGAACTGAACGCACGTCTGTGGGATGAGCGCAACAAGGCGCATGACGCAGTCATCGAGAAGGATGCGAAGGTGAACGTACAGTTTAAGTAAGTTTTTGTCTCGTTGTCGTCGTTTGCTGAATGAGTTGTCAATTTCAAAAAAACAAAACACATTTAGACTAATGATAGCGATACCGAGTACATTAACACTAACCCAAAGATATTTATACAGAAATGATTAAATAGCAATTCTATTTTGCATTGAGGAGGACCAATGAAGAGCCAGAGCGAAAGTTACAAAGAAGCCGGTGTAGATATTACCAGCGGTTACAGAGCAGTAGAACTGATGAAGGAACATGTTTCCAAGACCATGGTGTTCGGAAATACATCACCGGTAGGCGGATTTGGCGGTTTGCTTCAGCCGGATTTGACGGGGATGGAAGAACCAATCCTGGTCAGCGGTACGGATGGTGTAGGCACGAAGCTGAAACTGGCATTCCTTCAGGAACGCCACGATACGGTTGGAATTGACTGCGTTGCGATGTGTGTCAATGACATCATCTGTGTTGGTGCGAAGCCACTGTTCTTCCTCGATTACATTGCAGTGGGCAAGAATGTTCCAGAGAAAGTTGCTTCCATCGTAAAGGGCGTTGCAGACGGTTGTATCCAGTCAGAATGCTGCCTCATCGGTGGCGAGACGGCAGAAATGCCAGGCTTCTATCCGGAAGATGAATACGACTTGGCAGGTTTTGCAGTGGGTATTGTAGACAAAAAGAAAGTCATCGATATCGAGAAGGTTTCCGTAGGAGATGCAATTATCGGTATTGCATCCTCCGGCATTCACTCGAACGGATATTCTTTGGTTCGCAAGGTCTTTGATGTAGAGAATACTGACCTGAGCAGAACCTATGATGAACTGGATGGTAAGACACTCGGCGAAGTGCTTCTGACGCCAACCAAGATTTATGTAAAACCAATGCTGGCACTCTTCAAGGAAATGACACCACATGCAGTGATGCACATCACGGGCGGTGGTTTCTATGAGAATATTCCGAGAGCACTTCCAGAAGGAATGACTGCAAAAATTTACAAAGACGAGTTAGAGATTCCGGGAATCTTCAAACTTTTGATGAAGGAAGGAAACATTCCGGAAAGAGACATGTTCAACACTTACAACATGGGAACCGGCATGACGGTTGTTGTACCGAAAGAAGATGCTGCTCGCGCAGTAGAAATCATTGAAGCAGCTGGTGAACATGCGAAAGTAATCGGCGAAATCGTGAAGAGCGGCGAAGGAGTAATCATTGAGTAATCAGAAAGCGCACGTAGCGGTTCTCGTCTCGGGTGGCGGAACAAATTTACAAGCAATTATTGACCGGTGGCATGCAGGCGAAATGCCGCATGCAGAGCCGGTTCTTGTCGTGTCTAATCGACGAGAAGCTGGCGGCCTTGCTAGAGCGGAAAAGGCGGGAATACGAAATTTATTTCTGGCGAAGGATCAGTTCGAAGAGAATTTGGTGAAACTTCTGGAAGAAGAGAAAATCGATATCATTGTACTCGCCGGATTTTTGCGAATCCTCAGCGAGGACTTCGTCAAGAGATATCCGCGCCGAATCTTGAATGTGCATCCGTCGTTGATTCCATCTTTCTGTGGAGATGGATTCTACGGACTCAAGGTGCACGAGGCAGCGCTGAATTACGGCGTCAAAGTGTCTGGCGCGACGGTGCACTTCGTGAACGAGGTGACCGATGGTGGACAGATTGTTGCGCAGAAAGCGGTAGAAGTTCTTCCCGATGACACACCAGAAACGTTGCAGCACCGAATTATGGAACAAGCAGAATGGGTTCTTTTGCCACAAGCAATTGAGTCCGTTGCAAAAGATATCGTTGAGTCGCGAACAGAAGGAGAATAGGATGAAAATCGCAGTAATCGGCGGTGGCGGCAGAGAGCACGCCATCATTAAATCTCTGAAGAAAAGCCCAGAAATCACCAAAATCTATGCACTGCCTGGAAATGGTGGAATCGCAGAAGATGCGGAATGCGTTGCAATCGGTGCGAAAGATCTGGATGACATCACTCAGTGGTGTGTAGAAAATCAGATGGATTATGTTGTTGTTGCACCAGATGATCCTTTGGTGCTTGGTCTGGTAGATCAACTGAATGAGAAAGGAATTCCGTGTTTCGGTCCGACCAAAGCCGCAGCAATTATTGAGGGCAGCAAGGCGTTCTCAAAGGATTTGATGAAGAAGTATCACATTCCGACAGCGGAGTATGAGACTTTTGATGATATGAATAAAGCATTGGCTTATGTAGAGAATTGCAAGATTCCTGTTGTTATCAAAGCCGATGGATTGGCACTTGGAAAGGGTGTAATCATCGCGGAGACGAGAGAACAGGCAATCGATGGAATTCATGAGATTATGGAAGAACGCAAATTCGGTGCCAGCGGTGACACGGTGGTTATCGAAGAATTCTTGGAAGGCCCGGAAGTGAGCGTGCTTTCTTTTACCGACGGAAAGACTGTTCGTCCGATGGTATCCTCGATGGATCATAAGCGTGCGAAAGATGGAGACCTCGGTCTGAATACCGGCGGAATGGGTACCATTGCACCAAATCCGTACTATACGGAGGCGGTTGCACAGGAATGCATGGAGAAAATTTTCAAGCCGACAATTCAGGCGATGAACGAAGAGGGAAGAACTTTCCGCGGATGCCTCTATTTCGGATTGATGATTACGAAAGATGGCCCGAAAGTAATTGAATATAATTCACGCTTCGGTGATCCGGAGACACAAGTTGTTCTTCCGCTTCTGGAAGGTGACCTCTTTGAAATCATGCAGGCGACGACAGAAGGACGTCTCTCGGAAGTTGAATTCAGCTTTGCTGACAAATGTGCTTGCTGCCTGGTAGCAGCTTCGGATGGTTATCCAGTTTCTTACGAAAAAGGGTTTGAAATCACTCTCCCAGAGAATCATGAAAATATTTTCATCGCAGGAAGCAAGCTTCAGGATGGTAAACAGGTAACATCCGGTGGACGAGTGCTTGGCGTGACAGAAATTGCGGATACGCTGCAGGAAGCGGTGGACAAGGCTTACGCTACGATGATGACAGTCCACTTTGATAATATGTATTACAGAAATGATATCGGTGCGAAAGCACTGCAAGTGAAGTAGGGAGGAACGAATGGTCAAGGTTTTATATGTTGAAAAACGAGAAGCTTTTGCCGGTAAAGGTCGAGACCTTCTGCACGAATTCAAAAGTGTACTGATGATTCCGAACGTAGAACACGTTCGCGTTATCAATCGCTACTTCGTGGAGGATCTTTCGGAAGATGCGTTTGCAATGGCAAAGGATTGCATTTTCTCGGAACCACCAACCGACGATGTATATGAAGAAATGGATTTTGGTGATTCTACAGTAATCGCTGTAGAGTACCTGCCAGGTCAGTTCGACCAGCGTGCGAACTCGGCAGAGGAATGCTTACGATTCATCGCACATGACGAGATGCCAACTGTTCGTTCGGCAATTCTCTATGTACTGGATGGAAATCTTTCTGATGAAGACATTTCCAAAATCAAGGATTTCTTGATTAACCCAGTAGAATCTCGCGAAGCGGCATTGGCTATGCCAGCAACGCTGAAAATGACATACCCAGAACCAGATCCAGTAGCAACACTGGATGGATTTGTCGAGAAGAGCGATGAAGAACTGGAAGAGTTTCTCAAATCTTATGGACTCGCAATGGATCTGGAAGACCTCAAGATGGTTCGCGAATATTTCAAATCGGAAGACCGCAATCCAACTGTTGCAGAGATTCGCGTAATCGATACGTATTGGTCCGACCATTGCAGACATACGACGTTCAACACTTCGTTCAATCACCTGAAATTCCAGGATCGCACTGTAGAGAAGACATTCCATGAGTACATGGCAACGAGAGAAGCTCTGGGTGTGACAAAGCCGATGACGCTGATGAACGTGGCAACCATTGCCGTAAAGGCGTTGAAGAAAGATGGTCGTCTCACTAATGTGGTAGAGTCGGAAGAAATCAACGCTTGCACAGTTGATTTTAAAGCAGAAATTAACGGGGAAGAGCAGGATTGGGTGCTCCTGTTCAAGAATGAGACCCACAATCACCCAACTGAAATCGAGCCATTCGGTGGCGCCGCAACTTGTATCGGTGGTGCAATTCGCGACCCGCTATCGGGACGTAGTTATGTCTATGCCGCAATGCGCGTAACAGGTGCCGGTGATCCGCTGACTCCAGCTGCTGATACGGTAAAAGGAAAACTTCCACAGCGCAAAATCGTAACGACTGCTGCAAATGGATACAGCTCGTACGGTAACCAGATTGGATTGACCACTGGCCTCGTTGATGAAATTTATCATCCAGGCTATGTTGCGAAAAGAATGGAAGTCGGTGCTGTTG
>CAVFWT010000010.1:0-18988 GCA_963626305.1 bacterium
GCATAGGCAGCCGCGTGAGATTTGTTAAACGCATATTGCGCGAAGCTTACCATATCTTCGAATATTGTCTCCGCCGCCTCTTCCGGGATGCCGTTTGCAATACACCCAGGAATTTCGACCGATCCGTCTTCCCGCTTCTTACCGTGAATAAAATATTCCTTCTCCTCGAGCATGACGGACATCTTCTTCTTACTCATGGCGCGGCGCACCAGGTCCGAACGGCCGTAAGAGTAGCCACCCAGGTCTCGCACGATTTGCATTACCTGTTCCTGGTACACCAGGCAGCCGTAAGTAACGCCGAGAATTGGTTCCAAATGCGGATCCACGTATTGAATCTGATCCGGATGTTTCTTATTCTCGATGTATTTCGGAATGGAATCCATTGGACCCGGACGATACAAAGAGATTCCCGCGACGATATCTTCGAAGCAAGTCGGCTTCAAATTCTTCATGAAGTCTGTCATTCCGCCGCTTTCGAGCTGGAATACGCCTTCCGTATTTCCATCTGCAATCATTTCATACGTTGCCGCATCATCGTAATTCATCTTCGAGAAATCGATTTTAATTCCGTGATTCTCTTCAATGAGCGTCAACGCATTTCGAAGAAGTGTCAAGTTTCGAAGTCCCAAGAAATCCATCTTCAATAGGCCCAGTTCTTCGATGGTGGTCATGTTGAACTGTGTCGCCGGGCCCTTGTCGGAAGAATACAGCGGAACGTACTCATCCAGTGGAAGCTTACTAATTACAACGCCTGCCGCATGGGTAGACGCATGTCTTGGAAGGCCTTCCACTGCCATTGACATATCAAGGATTTCCCGTACCTGAGGTTCGATGTCGTACCGTTCACGCAGGCTTGGATTGATTTCTAGTGCCTTCGCGATAGTCATTCCAAGATCATTCGGAATCGCCTTAGCAATCGCATCGCCTTCCGCATAGGTCGCATCCAGCACGCGTGCAACGTCGCGCACGGCAGCTTTCGCCTTAAGTGTTCCGAAAGTGATAATCTGCGACACCTTGTCTTTGCCATATTTTCGAACGACATAATCAATGACATCCTGCCTATGCTCAATGCAGAAATCCACGTCGATATCCGGCATGCTGACACGTTCTGGATTCAAGAAACGCTCGAAAATCAAGTTGTATTTAATCGGATCAATTTCCGTAATGTGCATGGTATACGCCACGATACTGCCTGCCGCCGAACCGCGACCCGGTCCCACGGCGATATCGTGCGTCTTTGCATAGTGGATAAAATCCCACACAATCAGGAAGTATTCCACATACCCCATGTTCTCAATAACTTGGAGTTCTTGCTCGAGTCGCTGGCGATACGCATTGTCCTCTTCCATCGCTTCTTCGCCGTAGCGTTCTTTGAGTCCCTCATAGCAAATCTGGCGAAGATACTGGTCATTATTTAAGCCTTCCGGCGGAACGAATTCTGGAAGATGATACTCGCCAAAAGTAAATTCCACTTCGCAGCGATCCGCGATTGCTTGCGTCATTTCCAAATATTCCGGGTGTCCCGGAAAGAGTTCTGCCATCTCGTCTTCCGACTTGAGGTAAAACTCGTCATTCTCGAACTTCATTCGGTCGGTATCATTCACCTTAGATCCGGTCTGAATGCACATCAACACATCCTGTGCCTTGGCATCTTCCTTTCGAATGTAGTGCGCATCATTCGTCGCTACTAGCGGAATTCCCAGATCTTTCGACAAGCGTTCAAGTCCGGCAATAACCGGGCGATCATCAGTCAGCAAATGATTCTGAATTTCTAAGAAGAAATTACCCTTCCCGAAAATCATCTCGAGTTCGAGGGCTTCTCGTCTCGCTCCGTCATAATTATTCTGCAAAAGCATTCGTTGAACATTTCCGGCCAAGCATCCCGATAGACAGATGATTCCCTCGCTATGCTCACGGAGCAAATTCTTGTCGACACGCGGTTTGAAATAGAAGCCGTCAACATAGCCTGCCGAAACTATTTTTACTAGGTTCTTATATCCGTTCTGATTCTCTGCAAGGAGAATCAGGTGACCGCTGTAACGATCTTTGTCTGGCTCTTTGTCCTTCATCGTCCGTGCAGCCGTGTAGACTTCACAGCCGATAATCGGTTTGATGCCTTCCTTCTTGCACGCCTTATAGAAATCAATTATTCCGAACATCGCCCCATGATCCGTAATTGCCAAGGAATTCATTCCAAGGCTCGCAGCGTATCTCGGGAGGTCCTTAATTCTGGAAAGGCCATCCAGCAAGCTGTATTCAGTATGTACGTGCAAGTGTGTAAAAGCCAAATTCGTTACCTCTGTTGTCTACGATTTAGATTGTTCTTCTATTATGAAGTGATTTTCCGTTCTTCAACAATTATCTTTAACGATTATAACATAGAATTCCATTTGCAATTTGAAGAAAAATTTCGTCTCACTCTAATTATTTATTCCGTCTATAATTAATTACCTTTGCAAAAGATTGTTTCTGTTTTAGAACAATCTCACACCATGTGAGATTTCTCTTCACACGATAGGAAGATAACTATTCTCCGTCCTCGCCCTTTCCCTATATGCAAAAGCTTTAGCACGCACATGCAATTTTGTAATAATCCGATTGTGATCGCAATGTGAAAAAATCCTTCGTTTTTTTCTCACATCAAGCGACTTTTAATCATTGTGAATGATTTGACATCCTTCAAAAGCCTGATATAATCACAATTGCAAGGAAGGTTATTCGGGGTATCCTTTCTCGATGCAATTATTTTACACTATTTATTTTTCACTATTTAATTATTAATTGTATGGAGGTAGTTATGGGCGTTTATATTCTTAAAGGAATCGCCGCTGTCGGAATTATCCTTAACGTTATTCTGATGTATCGCAAGATGAAAGAACTCCGCGCTTGCACGGAGCCGGATGATGTATACGGCTTAACCGGAGAAGAAATCTGGCAGGCTCAAATGAAGCATTGGAAATACAATTTTGTTGTCGGTGTTGTTGCAAACTTCTTTGACACACTGGGAATTGGTTCCTTCGCAGGTTCCTCTGCTGCATTCAAGATGGGCAAGTCGGTAGATGATATCTACATTCCAGGTACATTGAATGTTGGAGATACCGTTCCGGTATGTGCTGAGGCATTCCTGTTCTTCGGACTTGTAGAGATGGACATCCTGACACTGGTTACCATGATTATTGCATCTATCCTTGGTGCTAATCTGATGGCTGGTATTGTATCCAAATTCAACAGAAAGGCTGTACGTTACGCAATGTTCATTGGTCTGTTCGTTCTCGGAACTGTAATGCTTTGCAAAGTACTCGGTGTTGGACCTTTCGGTACCGTTGGTAATGAACTCGGACTTCGTGGTGTTAAGCTGATTATCATCGTTGCTTGCAACTTCGTACTGGGCGCTCTCATGAGCATCGGCGTTGGACTGTATGCTCCTTGCATGGCTCTCTGTGCACTGCTCGGATTGAACGTATCTTGTGCATTCCCAGCTATGATGGGATCTTGTGCATTCCTGATGGCATTCGGTAATGGTCCTAAGTTCATCAAAGAAGGAAGATATGATATGGTTTCTTCTTGGATGCAGGCAATCGGCGGAATCATCGGCGTTGTTATCGCTTATGTATTCGTTAAATCCATCCCACTGACAGTTCTGACCTTCTCGTTGTATGCGTTGTATATCTGACATCGCTCATGTTCCTGCACGATGCTATTAAGAAGGGCTCTGCAGCATAATCGGGTTGATGTGAATATACTATCGTAGTAAACGAATAGTACAAACGCACAGAAATACAAAAGCATAAAAATAAGCCTCCGCTATATGCGGAGGCTTATTTATTTTCATTCATTACTCTGATGGCATCAATTGATCTAAAAAGATCTTCGAAAATTCAATTTGAAACGCTCTTGTCAAAACCTTCTACCGGAATCATCAAAGAGTGCAATTCCGTCTATTCATTCGACTCAGAGTTATCATCGTGATAGGTGTTATTTCGAACCGCACGAATTTCGCCCAAGATTGGCTCTATTTGATTGCGATCCATTCCATCATATCCTTCTGCCAAGCGAAGTGCGATGATTTCAGCATCCGATTTCTCGTAAAATTCAGGCAAATGTTTGATGCAATGATCCATTTGAGCAATATTGATTGCTTTTCTTTTGCCCGAGTCCACCTTGCCTGGAAGGTAGAAGAAGCTCTCCCCCCACTCTGCGAGTGAATTATTTTTAATCAATCGTTGCAAATACGAATCAGTCGGTTCAGCAACTCCTACTGCAACCGTGATGATGTGCTTTCCATCCAAGTTAAAATTCGAATAATTCTGCTGCAAGAGGCTCAACGTTTCAATGCGGCCTTCTTTCACACAGCCGATGTAAATTATATTCTTATATAACGATGTATATCCCAGATATTTCTTTGTCGCCGGTATCATATCCGTCTCCAGAATCTCACTAATCCATTTCGCGTATTGGAGTGCACTGCCGGAATGGCTAGCAACTACGATTAGCGTATCGGCACGATTCGATATCCCTGCTTCTGCACGCCGCACATCGGCTTTACGATTCGGATTCTTCATCTACTTTCTCCTTCTTTTACCGTCTTTATTCTGTGCTGATTTATAACCCACAACTTTATAACACACGACGTACGTCTACAATTTTCTTGCCACTGTACGTACTTCCATTCGAGCGGAACAACGTTGTCGTACAAATTCCGTGCGATTCATCCATCGCATGTACAATCTTGCCATTTCCCGCATATATCGCCACATGCGAAAGGCCACTTCCAAAGAAAATAATGTCCCCAGGCTGCATATTCTTCGTGCTAACGGACTTTCCACCGATTTCGTGATAAAGGCCTGGTACATTCATGCTTTTCCAGTTCTTCCCCGCTGGTCCATTGGTAAAAACATAATTCACAAAACCCGCACAATCCAGGCCTGTTTCGATATTTCTTCCCCCTAACACGTACGGGTACCCCAAATACTTCATTGCATAGCGCACCGTACTAGCATTCGTTAGAGCTGCATCTTGATTTTCCTGAATCGTCTTCACAGTGGACGCAGCGAAGGCTTTTGTTGGCTTCAGTACATTCGTCACTGCAAAATTTATTTTGCTGGCATCAAACTTCTTCTGCTGGTTGTATGCACTCGCTTTCTGAACAATCGCATACGAGAAAACGATTGCCAAAACAAGTTCTATAAGCAGAATCGGAAGGATTCGGCGCTTTATTGCTATTTTTACCCGTGTTAAAGTCATTCTATTCCCTCTCGCACTTGCCATTGACAATCATTCAGCAGTCTAAGATGATCCCATTTCGGAATCTCCAAAGTCTAGCATGTGAATCTCATTATTCATTCAGAGTACTCGATGAATCGTATTCCCTAAAGATTCATACATATCACTTGATTATACTATAGGCTAAAAACACGGTGCAACTGAATAATATTCTTTATCGGTTCAACGATTGGAATCGCAGGATTTCCGATATCATTACTTCGTATTGTCTGGATTACATTCTTGTTTTTTATTTTCACTCACAACAAATTTCAGAATTAATTGTTTGTGAAAATAAAAATTTTCTTGACGGCTTTTTTCCCCTATGCTACCATAACCGTAAGTTGAGTATACTATTTCGACTTCATCAAGGGCTAGAGATGAGGACACTCTGAAGAAATCCATCGTCCGAACCAGAAAACAAATTTAGTCTTTGGGGCAGACTACCTTTACTTTCTCGGGCAGACAATGAACATGTATCCTCCTTTTGAAGCAGGACTTATACAGAATTGCTGAACATACGAATGCGGACATATAACTTGCGTGTTATTTGGTTCTACATATTTTTCATATGATACGTATGTTGATTCGATTGATGTTTAAGCCTAAGCGACCACATATGATTGAATGAATATAGGATAACTTGTTTTTTTGTATGACTTTTCAGAGTGACCGTTAAGGCCGCTTTTTTTGTTGCACAAAAGGAGAAAGAACATGAATTTATTACCCATTGTACAAACGATTAACGCGTACTTATCCGACTACATTCTATTCATCATGTTGATTGCAGTCGGCCTTTGGTATTCCATCAAAACGAGGTTTGTTCAAGTCCGCTACTTTAAAGAAGGTATGCACCGCGTATTCGGAGGTCTTTCGCTACGAGGCGCCAAAGACGAGCACAGTATGACATCATTCCAGGCACTGGCTACCGCAATTGCTGCACAAGTTGGTACAGGTAATATCATCGGTGCATCGGGAGCAATTCTCACGGGTGGACCTGGTGCGATTTTCTGGATGTGGCTTATTGCTTTCTTTGGTATGGCAACCATCTATGCCGAAGCAACATTGGCAATTGAAACTAGACAGAAAGGAGAAGATGGCTCCATCAAAGGTGGTCCTGTTTACTATATTCGCACTGCATTCAAAGGTGGCTTAGGACGTTTCCTCGCTGGATTCTTCGCTATCGCTATTACATTAGCCCTTGGATTCTTTGGTTGCATGGTACAGTCCAATTCTATCGGTTCCACATTCCAGAATGCATTTGGCATTCCTTCTTGGATTGTTGGTATTGTGTTGGTTATCATCTGTGCAATTATTTTCTTAGGTGGTGTTAGCCGCCTGGCTTCCGTAACAGAGAAACTCGTTCCGCTCATGGCTGCATTGTTCCTTTTAGGTGGTCTCATTGTACTCGTTATCCGAATTAAATATCTGCCAGCAACGTTTGCCATGATTTTCAAATATGCATTCAAGCCACAGTCCATCATTGGTGGTGGATTTGGTGCAGCAATTAAGATTGCAGTATCTCAAGGTGCAAAGCGCGGACTGTTCTCCAATGAAGCTGGTATGGGTTCTACCCCGCACGCTCACGCACTTGCGAATGTAAAGAATCCTCATGAACAGGCTTGTGTAGCTATGATTGGTGTATTCATTGACACTTTCGTTGTACTGACACTCAACGCATTGGTTATCATTTCTACACTGTACACACCAGGTGGAATTCTTGCGAACGGTTACACCGGAGCAGTTACAGAAACGATTGGCAAAGCAAACTTGGCACAAACTGCATTCGGCACAGTATTCGGAACGCAGCTTGGATCCATGTTCGTTGCCGTTGCCCTCTTCTTCTTTGCTTTCTCCACCATCCTTGGTTGGAACCTCTTCGGCAAAGTAAATGTAGAGTATCTCTTCAAAGGAAAAGCAAACAAGATCTATATGGTCGTTGCATTGCTCTTCATCTTCCTCGGAACATTGGCATCGAATGACCTCGTATGGGAACTCTCCGATATGTTCAATAATCTGATGGTTATCCCGAACGTTATTGCCCTATTCGCGCTAACAGGTATGGTTGTGAAGAACGTTAGATTCGTCGATAGCGAGAAGAAAGAAAAGAAAGACAACTAATTCAAGCTTTGACTTAGAAAGAAGCTTAGCAAGCGTATAGCACATAGAAGAATATCCATAAGCTTACTTTATTAGAGAAGCTGCTTAAACGCATCAAAACGCGATTAAGCAGCTTCTCTGTTTGTTTGTGAGTTTGTGTATTTGTATGTTTGTATGCATATATGCGAATATACTTATTATGCTTTCATATATTCGCATCAGAACATCTTTATCAAAAGAACAACTCATACAAAGAGAGGCCCCGAATTATGATAATCCGAGGCTTCATTTAATAAGGAAAGATGTATATCCCAATTGAATGGAATTCATTACTTGTTACGCATGTCTTTCTCTTTCATGCGAATTTTTAGAATCATCAGCGCTTTCTTTACATCTGCTTCTACCATGTTGTTCTCACCAACGATATCAGATTCTACACCGTCTGGATTCTTTGCGATATCGACGATATTCTTCAAATTCGGGTCGTCTACAACAAAGCTTGCCATCGATCCGCTAAAATTCAGTCCAGAAAGAGGAATATCTCTTTCGCCTAATTCTTTTACACAGTTTACGTAGTCTACATCACTGTTGCCCCAGCCATCAGAGCTGAGGATAACACCATCTGCGCGCATGCATTCTGCAACAATGGCAGCTCTCGTACTGTTTCTAATTTTGTCCTTATTGTCATCGGCGGTTCCAAAAAGGAGTACGCCCATCAAATCAATTCCCTCATCACTTCCAACGATATCCACTAGTGGATCTCTGAAGTGATGTAAGCTTGTTTCTTTTGTCGATGGTCCAATTCCCATATTGCACCTCCTTATTGCATGGACCGAATAATGCCATCCCGATATTCGTTCGGTGTCAGCATAATCGGGACATTACCCATTTCAATAATTGATTTTCCGCCTTCTACGCCAGACGGCTCATTCGGGAAGAGATGTGTATCATACATTGCTCCCTGCCCAGCTACCTGTCGAATAATCAAGACTCGCTTCTGCCCTGGCCGGATTACGTCATGATATTCATGGCGCTCTGTACATTTATTTCCATTAAATTTCTTAAGAATCTCACGATACTGCTGGATAAAATCATCGCAAGCAGAATGTCCTTGGAACGGGCCTTTGCGCTCTTGTCCCATTCCCGCTTCAAAAGTGACATCAAAAGAAATGATATAGTCATTCTCATCTGGAGTTCCTGCTCTTCCCAGCACTAACTTCTCCTGAAGATTGCCTTCGGAAGATCCAAACTCATGCGTCTGTTTTCCATTTGTATCCACACCAGTTAACATTACATAGACGCCCGTTACTGTGTGGGTGATACCATCGCCACATTTTCCCAAAACTTTGGTAGAAATTGGGATAATGTCCATAATCGTGTTGGTCCAACGATCATGATCCCCCGGCTTAATAATCTGAATATCGATTTTGTTGATCGTATCATATTTCTTTACCAAACCTTGAATCATGTCCTTTGATACGGTAAATTTACCATCCGTAGTCATTGTGCAAGCATCCCCGAATTCCACTTCATTCATATGGAATGCTTTGATTACAAGTCTCCTCAAATCAATTTCTTTAACAGCCATAACTTTACCTCTTATTAGGATAAACGGGACAGAATAAATTCTGCCCCGTCTTCGTTTCCGATGTCCTATTCAGTTGAACTAGATTACTGCGTGGTACTCGAAAGGCAGCGAAACAATCTTTCCCGGAGTCTGAATCTTCTCCAGCTGTTCCAAAGTAGCCTTTACGATACCGGTCTGCATCTCAACGTTGTGTGGTTCACCTGCGTTAGCACCCATCGGTACGATAGGAGCAACGGCACGAGGTGTACCAGCCTGTCTAACAACAGGTGGCAGCGCTGCGATAATAACTGTTGGGATACCGATTTCCTCGATCGCTCTCTGCACGATTGTTGCAGAGCGGTGGCAAGTTCCTCATCCAGCGGTCATTATAACGCCGTCAACGTTCTCTTCTTTAAGTCTCTTAGCAATTTCTGGACCTGTGTAGTTGGTGAATCTTTCGATGTTTCCGCCACCACCCATGAATCCATAGTGGTAAGGAGCAGTTCCCTTGATGAATCCTTCTGCAGCCAGTTCATGCAGTCTAGAAATAGGATACATGCAGTTAATGTCCTTATTTACGTCGGAGTTATCATAACCTCCGTGTGTTACCATCAGCTGGTCTTCTGGTGTGTCATCTGCAATCTCTCTGAATGTAAAGTCACCAGCCAGATTAAATCTTTCCTGGTCAACAGTATGTACACCTGCAGCAGTTGCAAGAGCAATTACCATGTCTTTGAGAGGCTTTGTTACTGGAGCCCATACAGACTTAGGTGTAATAGGTACAAAGATTTCAGATTGTAGACCTTTTACAACTGTCATACTCATTTGTATTATTCCTCCTCATTATTTTTGTTTGGCGCCATTTCATATTGACGTCTTCTACGCGCATCTATATTACTGATATACTTCTCGTTGACTTCTGGACCATCCTGTTCAATGAAACTCATATTCCAGCTAACCGTCTGTCCAACTTTCAGTTCCGTATCTGAGATAATCATTCTCATCGGAATTAGCAGATATCCTAGTCGACCTTTGAGATCGATTCCAACACCTTCGTCATGTACCTCGACGACAATTCCTTCCATCTTGATTATCTTATCACCGTACTTCATTCGCATATCTCCTTCAAATATAGATTAGTCGTATTTAGCCTTTCTCTTCTCACTCATCGGCAGGCTCTGCTCGTTCTCTACGAGTTCAATCTTCTTGCCGGTAGCTTTCTCAATCAGCTCAATGTTGTTCTGCTTAACGTTCGCATTGTAATGTCTTTCTGGAGCTTTGATTTCCTCGCCAGACATCTTTGCCTTCAGCATAGCCAATCCACGGATTGCATCCTCTTCGCAAAGTGTGTTGCAAGCAAGAACTTCGTTCTCGATACCAGACATCGATTTGTTGTTGTCGATCATTGCATCGCAGTACTTGTTACCGGTTACCAGAGCACCCTGCACAGCACAGAATGAGAATCCTACAACTGGAATTCCTCTCTTACCAATCTGCTCGATGTGGGAAGTGAAGTCTACGTGGTTATTTCCGAATCCCTCAGTTGTTACGAATGCACCATCTACGTTCATGGATTCAACCATCTGACCAAGTCTTCTGGATACATAGAACTTATCGGAGTTAGCCTGTGGGGAACCTACGAAGATTACGCCAACACAGTCAACGTCTTCATCGTGAATAGCTGCCAGTACTAATGGCTCTCTCCAGTAGTGTCTGGACATTTCCTTCGAAGCCGGTCCGATGCATGTCAGAGCGTGGATACAACCATCCATTACTTCGAGTGGGTTAGCAGCTACTGGAACGTTACCAAGGTCTACGTTCGGCTTAGCACCGAGTACGCCAACTGGATCAGATGGGAACAGGAAGTTGTCGTGCATTGCACCCTGACCCATGATTTCCTTAACTACTACGATTTTCTTCTTACCAGGGTGTCTAGTCTGAGCCATAGTCTGTGTATTAACAACCTGCTCGTCTGTCAGATCTCTTCTCATTGCTTCTCTGATTTCGGAAGTAACGTGATCTACAGCAGTATGAATTGCGATTGGTCCTGGTCTCTCCATGTTCTTCTTACGAGGAACAACAGCTTCATACTTAATCATGATTTCGCCCTTGTCTACCGCACCTGGACGACCCCACTGCATGTTCTCATCGAGATAACCTTCGGAAGAACCGAACTCACCTACCTGAACGCCTTCTTCTGTAACACCAGTTACTACTGTTACAACGCCGTCGAGAACTCTTGTGACACCTTCACCCAATTCCATGTCGGTATCTTCTTTACAAGCGATTGGCTGAATATCCATTACTGTCTGAGAGTATGTGTGATACTTATCAGGTGTGATGATTTCAACCTTCATGCTCTGAACCAGTGTCTGTGCTTCTGCGCCTTCAGCAACAGCTGCTTCACGAATGTACAGAGTAGTTCCTTCAATCTTTGTTTCGTCGCCGAGAACAACCTTATCAATCTTATAGTGCTTTCTGGTCATCTCTCTAACAACGATTTCTTCTTCCTCAGCTACTGCTGGAGCTATCGCACCTGCTGCCACTGGAGCTACTGTACCTGCTGCCACTGGAGCTGCTGCACCTGCACCAATTCCTGCTGGGATTTCGAGGTCGATGTTCTTACCTTCACCGATGTGAAGTTTGATTGTTCCAGTTGGTACTGCAACAGATGTTGCTGCAGCTGCTACCGGAGCGGCTTCCTCAGCTACTGCTTCTTCTGCAGGAGCTGCTTCCTCTGCCTCTTCTTCAGCGGCATCATACTTATCTACGATGTCTGGTGTGATAGGGGTCAGAGAATCTACTGTCTTAGTTAGTTTCGATCCGTTCAGAACCTGTCCGAGCTTCAGAGCTCCGTCGGTGTTCAGAAGGCCGGAATCAATGAGGTCTGGGAAAATTGCAGGATCCTCAAAGTTTGCAGGCTCCAGAACTGTACCTTCTTCTGCTCTACAGCACAGTACTGCCGGGTCGTTCGCATGTTGTTTAGCTGTTTCAGCTGTAATTGACATATCGATCTTCCTCCTTAAAATGTGTTGCCTTGCATTATGCAAATATATATTTATCCGCTTTAATGCACCGACATATCGGGGTTAATCGGTACATTAAAAGGAAATAAATATCTTTCTAAGCTAAGGTAATGCTGCGAATCACATTACCTTAGCACGTAACGATTACGCATTGTATTCGTTATATTGAGTTGTTTGTTGATTAGTTATTCTCTGCGTTATCTACAACGTTGAGGTCCTGATCAACCTGCTTCGAAACTCTCAGAGTTCTGTACAGTGGATGTCCAACAGCTCTCATTACGTGGTCTGTCATGTGCAGAACCTTCAGGCCCATCTTCGGGCCAGAAGCCATAACGGTGTTGGAACAATCGGAGCAGTTTCCGATGATAATGTACTCACACTTATCCTTCTTGAACTGCAGGTTGTTTGCAACCTGGCCTGGGCAGTTACCCGGTCTCTCGCACTTTCTGGAGCCATTCGGCTGTTCCTGTGCCTGCTTGCAGTAGCAGAGGGATACTTCCTTCGCATTGTATTTCTTAGCGAGATCCTGCATTCTAGCGAGGTTTCCGCCGCATGCACATACCAGAATTCCAAGGTTTGCACCGTGGAGATCAAGGAATGGCATAGATACCAGAATTGCGCCAGTGTTCTTGCAAATTGGCTCATCCTCTGTGCAAGCTCTACCAGTGAAAGCTCCGCCCATTACGATTTCACCATAGTCACCGTCGATTCCGCCAGCTCTCTCGATTAGGGAACCAACGCTTGTTCCAACTGGAACATCTACGAATACGTGAGCTTCGTTGCCACCATTCAGCTTACCTCTAACAGTAAGGTTCTTCAGGAACGAAGGCTTTCTCTCATCGATAGCCTCTGCAACTCTTGCACAAGTCTCACTGTTAATTACAACAGCTCTTGCTGCGCTTGGAAGCTGGCTTGGCTCTAGCTCGATGCCAAGACATTCTCTAACAACGGCTCTTTCTTCGCCCATTGGGTAGATATCTGGCAGAAGATGTCTGCTAATTGCAGGTTCATCCTTCAGAAGCTCGTCCAATTTAACGATTGTGTCGTGATGTTTCTTCTTAATAGCAATGATTGCTTTATCAGCACCAGAGATTTCCATTGCGTACTTAACGCCCTTGATTACCTTCTCTGGTTCTCTATCCAGCTGCTCAATGTTGTGAGCCAGACCTGGTTCGCACTCAGAAGCATTTACCAGAATGTATCCATCTCCATCGAAATGAGTATCCAGCTTGATTCCGGTTGGGAATCCTGCACCACCCATTCCAACAACGCCGGCTGCTTTAACCATTTCCAGCGGAGTTCCTTCTGGAATCATTTCATAATCTTCACTCTGCTCTTCGTCTGGTTTGATGATAATTCTATCTTCCAGAACTTCCTCAACAACGCCGTCAGCGCTGGAGAAGATGTTAGCTCCCAAACCAGTTGGTTCCGCAATCAGCGTACCTCTTCTTACCTTGTCACCTTTTTTAACAATCGGAGCGCAAGGCTTACCTACGTGCTGTCTCAACAGAATTTGCAAATTTTCCATGACACAATCTCTCCTTATTTCTTATTATCCTGAAACCGGCGTAACTTGTACTTCAATTCCAAATTAACGTCTTTTTACACACTGAATATATCACAAAGAATTATCGATTTCAACGATATGCAAAAGATAGCCATTGAAAAACTCTATGCTTTTTCAATTTTTTAAATCTTTTTCAATGCCTTTAATTGCAAGGCTTTCGCGTTGTTTTTCGCAAGTGATTTTGCTTTTGGGCTCGACTTGTTTGTTAAATAACTGATAGATTCCAAATCCTTCAATACTATGACATTTTTTCATGGCCGCCATTTGGTCTTGTACTATTGACATTCACATTCTGAGGCTTATAATAAAATTACATTTTGTAGATTAATTAACCATCTACGAAGGCAACAGCGACCTATTTTAAGGAGGTATATGTTATGGCATTAGAAACAAAATTGAACGTTGGTCTGTATACAGATCATGTACACACAATCGAAGCTCACACATCCGGTGAGTATTGCAGAGTAGCACTCAATCACCCTGAATTCAAGGGCGATACAATGATTGAAAGAAAGCATTATCTGGAAAAATATCATGATGACTTCAGAACAATGCTGATGCACGAGCCTCGTGGTCACCACGACATGTTCGGTGCAATTCTCTGCGAGCCAATCAATCCAGAAGCAGATTTCGGAATCTTCTTCCTCGATGCAGGTGGTTGGCTGAACATGTGCGGCCATTGTTCAATCGGTGCTGCTACCGTAATTCTGGAAGCAGGCTTGAAGGAAATGACTGAGCCTCAGACCGTTGTTAAGCTGGACGCACCGGCTGGACTTATCACTTTGGTTGCTGATTGCAAAGGTGGAAAAGTTACAGGCGTTACGCTGACAAACGTACCATCCTTCGTATATAAGAAGGATCTTAAGCTAGAATATCAGGGTAAGGAAGTAACATATGATATTTCCTTCGGCGGATCTTTCTTCATCATGGTAGATACCGAAAAGAACTTTGGTATCAAAGTTGGTCCAGACACCGCTAAGTTCCTGAAGGATTTCTCTAGCTATGCACTGCAGGAAGTTAACAAGACGGTTGAGATTCAGCATCCTGAGCTTGACATTACTACAGCGGACTTGGTTGAGAACTACTCCACAGTAGATAATCCAGAACCAGACATGATGACACTGAGAAACCTCGTTGTATTCGGCGATCCTAAGGATCCTCAGCTCGACCGTTCCCCATGCGGAACTGGTACTTCTGCAAAGGAAGCGCTTCTGCATTCCCTCGGCGAATTAGAAGTTGGTGTACCATTCACTTATGAATCCTTCATCAGCACAAAGTTCATCGGAAAAATCAAAGAAGAAACCAAGGTTGGAGATTACGATGCAGTTATCCCAACTGTTAAGGGTGCTGCTTACCTCTGCGGTGAGGCAACTTGGTTCTGCGATCCAGATGACCCAATGACAAAGGGATTCGTTGTTCCTCAGTAAGGACAATAGCTTCTTAAAAGCAAATCCAAATTTAGAAAACATGCTGACTCGGCATAAACTAAAGGTCTCGCATATAACGCGAGACCTTTTTTATGGTTTGTATATTTGTAGTTTTTATACGTTTTCTATCAACGTCATTATACGGAACTTAACTTCACATAAAAAAAGAAGGGCCAGTCTTGCGACCGGGCCTTCTCATTCGATTTTCGACTGATTTTCGAACTAAGCTCTGCTTACAGTGGGAACTCGATAGCGATATCCTTACCTTCACCAATGTAAAGCTTCAGAACGCCACCAACAGCTCTCATGCTTACGTTGCTTACTGTTCCACCAACAGCTGGAGCGACTGCAGTCTCTTCCTCTGCTGCTTCCTCAGCTTCTTCTGCCTCATCTGCAACATCTTCATCGTATTTATCAACGATGTCTGGTGTGATTGGAGTCAGAGAGTCAACGGTCTTTGTCAGTGTGGAACCATTCAGAACCTGTCCAAGCTTCAGAGCGCCATCTACATTCAGAAGGCCTGTATCAATCAGGTCTGGGAAGATTGCTGGATCTTCGAAGTTAGCTGGTTCAAGTTTTGTTCCTGCTTCTGCTCTGCAGCACAGTACTGCTGGATCATTCTTGTGCGCTGCAGCGGTTTCTGCTGTAATAGACATAGTTAATATCCCTCCATTCAAATACTCATAGTAATTACGCCACTATATTATCACACATGATAATATCAAATTCATTGAAAAAATCAATCACAATTTGTGTTGGTTTGTTTTTTTCTTTACAAAATTCCCTTTCCGAAAAAAACAATATTTTTTTGTTGACATATTTTCTCATGTAAGTTATACTAATTAAGTCGCTTGAGCGCCCATAGCTCAATTGGATAGAGTAGCACACTACGAATGTGAAGGTTCGGGGTTCGAGTCCCTGTGGGCGCACCAAAAATACCGAGGCAAATGCCTCGGTATTTTTTATGCCTTATTGATTTTATGACTTATCAAACAGATAAGGCAAGATAGCATTCCGAATAAATCGCTACAAATAACGCCATTCCCTTCACTCGTTACGGATGAAAGAAATGGCGTTTATTCCCGTTCATAATTATTTTGTAAGTTGTTTCATAGCCATATTGTGACTATCTAGTTCTCTCCGACAGGTACATTCCCAAAACAATCCCCGCGAAGCATAGAATCACACTCAGCAGCGCATATACACCAGCGAGAATGTATTTGCCGGAATCGCAAAGGTTATAGGTTTCAAGCGAAAACGTGGAAAACGTCGTAAACCCGCCACAGATACCAGTCTTTAAAAATTTAACCACATTATCCGGTAGTTCATGCTTCACAGCGACGCCAGCCACAAATCCAATCAGCACCGCCCCCATCACATTAGTAATTAGGGTGAGCATCGGAAAAGTGCCTCGGTACGGCATTAAGCTGATTGCATATCGCAGCATTGCTCCAACCGCGCCACCAAGGCCCACAAACAGAAATCCTGTCATCTCTTCCCACCATTAAAGCTTGTTGCGATTATTCTTATACAAAAGAATCAAGTAATAAATGCACATTGCGAAAAGTACGCCGCCCAAGATTGATGTCAATTTCTGCATTTCAGTTCTCCTCTACTGTTTTGAAAGTATCTCTATTGAGTTTTACTTCTTTGAATAATATTTTCCCTTCTCCGAGTAAGTCTCTTTGATGGTGCCCTTTTGATATGCGCGCAAGAGCTGCTCTAAATCGCCAATTTGACCAAGCAGCTCCTTGCCTTTGTCCGTATCGATGATGAGCATGCGCTGCGGTAATGTGTATACAGTCTGAATAATCGGACTACTGAACTCCTGAGTACCATCCTTTTGTTTCTTCTGATATGGACGATGCTGAGAAAGCGCCATGAATCGGGAGTTGAATATGAACGTATAGCCAGCGATTCCCGTTGTCTTCTGATACGCCTTCGAAATTCCACCATCAATGACGTAGAGCATTCCGCCCCCTTTAATTGGGCTTTCACCATCTTTAATTTTGACCGGAACATGTCCGTTCAGAATCTTTCCGTGCGATGCATCGAGGCCGAAGTCACGAATCATCTTTACACAGATATCTTTTTCGTTAATCAAGCGATAATATGGGACAACAGGCTCTTTGTGCGTCGCTTTATCTTCGATAAACAAGCGTTCAAAAGTCGTCATTTTATCCTTACCAAACAGCGGTGAATCCGGTCCAAGCCAGAGATACCACATCAAGTTCGCTGCCTCAGCAGTGGTCTGCCCATTCGGCGGATTAAAATATGCATCTCGGATTTCTTTATCCAAGAACTCCATCAATTTCGCACCGTGCTGTGTTACTCCGTTAATTGTGACATCCTTGAATTCGCCATCTTCGGTAAAAGGAATACACCCGTGGAACATCAGGTTTCCGTTCAAGGTTTTATATAGCGCACCATGACTGTATAGGAATTGGATGTGTTCCTGTAGCTTATCCGAGCGCAAAATCGATGCTTCCAGCGCGACCATGACTTCCTCCTCTTCTGGAGAAAGTTCATATGGATGTTCCGGATCGATTGTCGGCAAATTCGTATCTTTGAGCGGATACGTCTTTCCCTCAACTTCTACTGTTCCGTTCTCAAAATCAATTTTGTCGAGCAAGAGACGATTCTCTAGATGCATTTCCGGATGTGCCTGAATAATCTGACCTTCGATTTTGAATTGGCAGATTGCAATCATTTTATGCATCTTCGCCGCAAGGTCTTCCGGAATTGGGTCGAATCTATTTTTATCCAAGACATGAGGCCAGAAGGCTTTGCAATCGTCGTTCTTGTAGATTTTCTCCGCGAGCGTAGCGAGCGGGCGCAGGTTGATGCTGTATCCGTACTCTAGCATGTCGAAGTTATTATAGCTGACATTCATTCGGATGATATTCGCGATACAGGCACGGTTACCGCACGCGGCCCCCATCCAAACCACATCGTGATTACCCCATTGAATATCCACATCTCGGTGTGTCATGAGAAAATCCATGATAAGATGTGGCTTCGGGCCACGGTCAAAAATATCGCCAATGATGTGGAGATGATCCACCGCAAGCGAAGTAATCGTTCTCGCCAGTTCAGTAATCATCGTCTCCGCTGAACCGTACTCGATAATAGATTCGATGATTTCATTGTAATAATGGCTACGGTTTTCATCATCGTCGGCAAAAAGAAGTTCGTCCATCGCATATCCCGAGTGATCCGGGAGAATGCGTCTTACCTTCGAACGCGTGTATTTACTCGAAACAGATCGGCAGATAATAATCAGTCGGTAGATTACGGTTTTACACCACGTGTTGAAGTCTGATTCCGTTTCTTTACGGCGCTCGATTTCCGATTCCGGATCGTAAATTAGCGCAGCCAGAGAATCTTTATCTTCTTCGTTCAAGATGCCTGCGAACTGTTCGTCGATTTTCATCTTGATAGTGCCCGACGCACTGCGAACGAAATACTGGAAAGCATCATACTCTCCATGCACATCGCTCAAGAAATATTCTGTGCCCTTTGGCAGAGCCAAAATTGCTCTTAAATTGATGATTTCCGCTTTGACGGATCGGTGATTCGGAAACTTCTCCGCCAACATTTGCAAATATTTGCTTTCAGCCATTTAAACCTCCATAGATTGAAACTGAGTTCTCTAGTCCTCGTCCACCCTCATGAGGTCTCCACCAATACCTTTGAATTTCTGAACGAAATTCTCATATCCCCTTTCGATATGGTAGATTTCACTGACTTCCGTCGTTCCGCTGGCAACCAATCCTGCCAGCACCATTGCAGCACCAGCTCTTAAGTCGGTAGCACGAACCTTCGCCCCATGAAGTTTCTTGCCACCCGGCACATATGCCTCGCGACTTTCGGTTGTAATATCCGCACCCATTCGATTCAGCTCCACCACGTGCATAAATCGATTCTCAAATACTGTTTCGCGTACCGTGCTGGCGCCATTCACGGTTGTTAGGAATGCCATGAACGGTGACTGAATATCCGTTGGAAAACCTGGGTACGGAAGTGTCTTGATATCTGT
>CAVFWT010000011.1:0-11878 GCA_963626305.1 bacterium
GCCCTGATAATCCTGCTGAATTACTTCATGATAATCAAGCTTAATATCATCTAAATTCTCCGGAACGTACAGGCCACCATCGGGAGCCAGTCCATTGATGATTGCCTGAGAAGCGGAGATTACTTTTTTGTCGTTTCTTGTACTTAAATAACCAGTCATTTCTTCACCCTTTTTTGTTAAATTTCACCTTTTTATGTTGTCAATTTTGTATATTTATGATACATTATACACGTTATAATTACAAGTCTATTGTCTAAAACAATAAATTTTTGAACGATTGGAGACTCTGAATGAAGATAGCAATTCTAGGTTATGGCACAGTGGGTCGAGGTGCATATGAAGCCATCAAGTCAGCGGCAGATATTGAAGTCACGAGAATTCTCGTACGCCGAGATACCGATGGAATTCAAGATTTGCAAACTCAGGACATCAACACCATATTAGAGGATCCTGAAATCGATTTGGTTGCGGAATGCATGGGAGGAATACACCCGGCACTGGAATACGTGATGGGTGCATTAGAACGTGGAAAACACGTCGTTACGCCGAACAAGTCCCTCATCAGCGCTTATTATGAAGAACTTCATCAATGCGCCCAAGAACACGGGGTACAGCTTCGGTTCACATCATCAGCTGGGGGTGGTATCCCTTGGCTCTACAATTTGCAGCGTTCGAAACGATGTGACACGATTGAAGAAGTGCACGGCATCGTGAATGGAACCTGCAATTATATCTTGGATCATATGCACACGAATGGTTCCCCTTTCGAAGAAGTTCTTCGCGAAGCACAGGAGCTCGGTTACGCAGAAAGTGATCCAAGTGCCGACATCGAAGGTTGGGATACTCAACGAAAATGCGTGATTTCGGCAAATCTTGCTTTTGACACGGTAATCCGTGAGGCAGACGTACCGGTACTGGGCATCCACAACATCACTGCAGAAGATGTGGAGTACTTTAACCGAAACGGATACACTTGCCGACTTCTGATGAACGCTAGCGTGCATGACGGTCATGTCAGTGCATATGTCGAGCCGACGCTTCATACATCGGAGGCACTTGAATCCACAGTCGGCACGAATTTCAATCTTATTTCTTTGACTGGGCGCAATATTGGTCCGCTCAGTTTCTACGGACAAGGGGCTGGTAAGATGCCAACCGGAACTTCCTTGGTGCACGACATCATTGATATTAAAGATTGCATCGGTTTCACACCGGCGACCACTCGCACCGAGATTTCCGGTCACGTGAACAATTCACTGGTTGCTCATCCGTACTATTTCCGAATTGCTGCTGGCGAGTCATTCCCGGAGAACTTGGTGGAATCCGCTGAGCAGACCAATTCGTATCAACACATCCGAACGAAAGCCCTTCGCGTTGATCAAGCGCACATACTGGCAAAGGCATATCCGAAGGCTTTCGTCGCAGGTTATAAGGAGAATTAGAAAATGCTAAAGGTTGCTAAATTCGGTGGTTCTTCTCTCAGCGACGCATCGCAGTTTGCAAAGGTGAAGTCCATCATCGAGGCAGATGAAGGCCGCAAGGTTGTCGTCGTATCTGCCCCGGGTAAAAGAAATTCCGACGACAATAAGATTACCGATTTATTATATTTGTGCATGGCGCATCTGAAATACGATGTATCGCCTGATTCCATCTTTTCACTGATATCTCAGCGCTATCAAGAGATTCGAGATGATCTCGGATTGACACTAGACATCGATGCTGAGCTGGCAGACATCCGCACTCATATGAACAAACGTATGTCTGTTGACTACCTCGTATCTCGTGGTGAATATCTAAATGCCAAGCTTATGGCAGAATATCTTGGATACCACTTCGTCGATTCGAAAGACTGGGTCGCATTCGGTTACGATGGCAAAGTAGACTACGATAAAACAGAAGCACAGCTTCAGGAAATTTATAAAGTGTACAACCGCATTGTCGTTCCGGGATTCTACGGATCTCTCCCGAATGGAGAGATTAAAACATTTACACGAGGTGGCTCCGATGTAACCGGTGCAATTGCTGCCGCTTCCCTCGAAGCCGACATCTATGAGAACTGGACCGATGTGTCCGGAATTCTCATGGTTGATCCTCGCATCGTCAAGAATCCAAAGTCCATCGCACGCGTTACCTACGCAGAACTGCGCGAGTTGTCCTACATGGGTGCCGCCGTTCTGCACGAAGACACGGTCGTTGCAGTACGCCGCAAGGATATTCCGGTCAACATTCGTAACACGAACGAACCGACTGCACCAGGAACCATCATTCGAGAATCTTTCGAGAAAGATTCCGATGAAGAAACATCTCGATTCATCACCGGAATTACCGGCAAGAAGGATTTCTCCCTCATCAGCCTTCATAAGTCCAACATGAGTGAGAACGTCGGCGTCATTCGCAAAGTTCTGGAGGTTCTGGAACGCTATAAGCTTTCCATTTCCCAGATTCCAAGTGGCATTGACAGCTTCTCGATTGTTGTTCCGACCGCGAAGTTGGAGCCAGTTAAGTATGAAGTTATCTCCACCATCAAACAAGACTGCCAGATTAGCGAAATCGAAGTGGAAGATGGCATCAGCTTGATTGCCATCGTTGGACGTCAGATGGCATACCGCACTGGTATCGCTGGTAAAATCTTCGGTGCACTCGGTGCGAATAAAATCAATATCCGTACCATCGAACAGAGTTCCGACGAAATCAACATCATGGTTGGTGTACTCACCGAAGATTTTGATCGAACGATTCAAGTTCTGTACGAAAGCTTCGCAAAATAGAATTACATAATTCAATCGTTAATAATTCAGGGGTTAAAGGAGTAGATTACATGAAGAAGTATAATGTTGCAATACTCGGCGCAACAGGTGCCGTAGGAATGGAAATGCTCAAGGTTCTGCAGGAAAGAGATTTCCCAGTTAATGAACTTCGCTTGCTTGCCAGCAGCAGAAGTGCCGGCAAAGTGGTACAGACCGAAAAATACGGTGATGTAACCATTCAGGAAGCAACCGATTCGGCATTTGAAGGTATGGACATCGTCCTAGGCGCTGCAGAGAACGATATCTCTAAGAAATTCGTCGAAGCCATCAAAGCATCCGGTGCGACATACATCGACAATTCCAGTGCATTCCGTCTGGATCCGGAAGTTCCGCTCGTCGTTCCGGAAGTCAATCCAGAAGATGCTTTTAAGAACAAGGGCGTTATTGCAAATCCGAACTGCTCGACGATCATCACATTGGTTGCGATTAACGCAATCAACAAACTGTCGAAAATCGATGCACTCTACGCTTCCACTTATCAAGCAGTAAGTGGTGCTGGCATCAAGGGTCCACAGGAAATGTATGATCAGAGCAGAAAGATTCTGGCTGGCGAGGAATTCACTTGCAGCACCTTCCCTTACCAGATTGCGTTCAACTTGCTGCCACAGATTGGTGGTTTCAATGAGAACGGATACACTTCGGAAGAAATGAAGCTCCAGAACGAGGGACGCAAGATTATGCACTTGCCAGAACTTAAAGTTTCTTGCACATGCGTGCGTGTACCGGTAGAACGTTCCCACTCCATCTCGGTCAACGTAATTACTGAGAACCGCCTGGAACTCGATGATGTTCGCACGGCAATTTCGGAAGCAAAGGGTTGCAAGCTCGTGGATGATACCGCAAACAACATCTATCCAATGCCAATTGAAACCAGCGATCAGGATCTGGTATATGTTGGCAGAATCCGTCGTGACCTCGTCAACGAGAATGGCATCAACCTCTGGTGCTGTGGTGACCAGGTGCGCAAGGGTGCTGCAACGAATGCAGTACAGATTGCACAGCTGCTGATTCAGGAATAAGTTCTGGATAATTTAATTACCACAAAAAGCAAAACATAAAAACACCCCCGAAAGGCTACTGCTTTTCGGGGGTTTCGATTGTTAAGATTATTTTGATTCTTAATTTCTATGCTTCTTTGTTCTATTCCTCGGGAACAGGATTCTCATGACGCTTGATTTTACCCGTAGTCGTCTTGACGAATTCCTCGTCTCGAACGAAAATCGCACGGATGCGTTTGTAGACCGCCATCTCCTGGTTAAGGTTCTGAATTTCACTCTTGAAGAGTTTCTTCATCTCATCTTTCGGAAGGTCATGACCGAACTGCTCGCGAATCTTATCTTTGTTCGGAAGAATCTGAACGCCAACGACTTCTTCGCCGTTGTTGTCATATGGGAAGACCATGCACTCCGCAATGTATGGGCATTTCTGGATGTAGTCCTCGATTTCTTCGGCGTAGACATTCTCTCCCGTCTTGGTGACGATGATGTTCTTCTTACGGCCTGTCAGATAAAGCCAACCGTCGCGATCGATAAATCCGAGGTCCCCCGTATGGAGCCAGCCATCTGGTTCCAGCACTTCTGCCGTCGCTTCCGGCATGTTGTAATATCCCATCATCGCATTCGGACCACGGAACAGAATTTCGCCAATTCCGTTCTCGTCTTCGTCGATGATTTTAACTTCACCGGTCTTTACCGGAACTCCGACCGAACCTGCTTTGCGGTAACGTTCCTTCGGTGCACTCATCGGTGTACCCGAAATCAATGGAGTGCATTCGGTCATGCCATAACCCTGAAGGACTGTTATTCCAAGATCTTCAAAATTTCGATAAATATTCGGGGACAGTGCAGCCGCTCCTGTAATCACAAGGCGAAGCTTGCCGCCGAGCTCTTTGCGGACGCTCTTGAAGAATGTGCGACTCATGTTAATGCCAACCTTACGCAAGCGTTTGCTCATGCCCATTACATTCTGGAACGTGTCGGTTTTGCCTGCCTTCTCGATTCCCTTCTGAATACGGTCGTTAATCATCTCGAGTACGCGTGGCACGACGATGATAACAGTATTCTGCGCTTCCTTCATATTCTGCGTGATGTACTTCATACCTTCACAGAACGCCGTGCTCGCGCCGCGGTACAGAACCAGCAGCATTCCCAGCGTACATTCATACGTGTGGTGAATCGGCAGAATGGAAAGGGTTTTATCCGTTGTCAGAATGTGCGCGATTCGGCATACATCCATGATGTTCGTTGTAATATTGCGGTGACTCAGCATAACACCCTTGGCAGCGCCCGTTGTACCTGAGGTAAAAAGAATTACCGACATGACATCGGGATCGAGTTCCGCATCAATATAGTCTGTATTTCCGGAAGCGAGAATGTCTTCACCTTCCTTGAGGAGCGAACGCCACTCGCGGACTTCCCGCTCTACGCCATCGCAATTATGCTGATATTTGCTGAGGTCAAGACCAAATGGAACTGGCTCGATTGCTTCATCCGTGCGGTCACCATAGAAATCCATTACGACTAACTTCTTCACTTCGTCCAAGTCCACAAGCTTTGAGCATTCCGCCTTGGTGCAGAAGATGGTAGTACAATCTGCCGTTTTCATCAGGTTCGCAATTTCTGCACCCGAGAGTTCCTTATCGATTGGAATGATAACACCCACACCATTCATCACGGCAAGATAGGTAACAATCCACTCGTAGCAGCCTTGACCCATTACGGCAATTCGCTGACCCTTAAGACCCATCTCCAACATCTTGGAACCCAGTGCGTTCACATCGTGCTGCAGAAGGCTGTATTTAATCGGAACATATGGCGTTCCCCTTCTTTCTTTTACCCAGAAAGCTGGATTGTTCGGATACAAATCAACACTTCCGCTGAGCATATCCTTCAGCGTTGTGATTTCGCGAATATCTGTATACCAATAATGGTCGTAATTTTTTTCCATGATGTTCTCCTATAAATCAAAGTACTCTATAGCATTATAACACCATTTGATATTTTTATGTAGAACTATTCTTGTGCCTCTTTCGCCTCTTTGCGGGCGTCCTCTTGGCGTTTCTCTTCTTCTAGCATCTTCTCGATTTCAAGGAATCGGCGTACTTTGGCAGTGCTTGTCTTAATCATCGGTTCATCCGTGATGAAAACGCGCTTGATTCGTTTGTACGGTGGCATCGACTCGTTGATGGCATCGACATCCTCGTTGATTTTCTTCTCGATTTCTTCGTGCGTCATTCCAGGCAGTACTGCTGGATCATAGACAATCTTGAGTGCGACAACCAAGTCACGCTCATCTCCCCTGTTCGGAAGACCGACAACGATATTTTCTAGCTGATACGGCAGCGAAGCAATCTGTACTTCCAACTCCTCTGGGAAGACGTTCTTGCTGTTCTTCAGGACGATGACGTTCTTCTTGCGGCCACTTAGGAAAAGGAATCCCGCACGGTCGATGTAACCGAGGTCGCCCGTGTGGAACCAACCATCGCGAAGAACCGCTTCCGTCGCTTCTGGATTGTTGTAATATCCGTGCATGATGTTGTCACCCTTTGCGAGGACTTCGCCGATGCCCTTCTCATCCGGATTATCAATCTTAATTTCGACATGCGGAAGCGGATAACCGACGGAGCCAGGCTTACGGTTATTCGGACGCTCTGCGGTCAGAACCGGAGATGTTTCAGTCAGGCCATATCCTTGGATACATGTAACGCCAAAATCATTGAATCCCTGGATGACCTTCGGATCTGCAGCAGACGCTCCCAGCACAACCATGCGAAGCTTTCCACCCAGCGCATCGAGGACACCATGGAAAATCTGACGGCGAACGTCAATCTTCGCCCTATTCAGAAGACGCGTTACTTTCGAGAATCGGCGGATACGTCCATCCAAGCCTTCCTTCTCTGCCGTCTTCATAATCTTCTTATACATCTGCTCAATAATCAGCGGAACGCCGACAAATACCGACACACCGTATTCCTTCATATTCTTCTGGATGTATTTGAGTCCATCGCAATACACTGTCCGCACGCCATTTGCAATCATGAGCCACTGTCCTGTTGATCCGAACATATGGTGGTACGGAAGGAGTGCCATATTGGTGTCCGTCGGTTTTAGTGGAATTTCCGGAATCATATCCTCGATATTCACGCAAATATTTCGTTGCGAGAGCATAACAATCTTCGACCGGGATGTCGTTCCCGAGGTAAAAATAAGCATCGAAACAGCATCCGGATTCACTGGAATATCATCCAGGGAAGTATCACCGTTTCCGACCAGTTCTTTGCCCTCTTCGAGCAGCGTATACACCGTTTCCAACTGGTCTGTTTCATAGAGCGGATACGCATATTCTATCTGCGTCTTTCCCGATTGAAATGCTTCCTTCGTTAGTTTCTCCTGCTTCTTATCGAAGAAAATCGCCTTCGCTTCGCAGCGCTCTAGCGAATTCTCAAATTCACCATACTTGAGATCCTTATCGAGTGGCACGGTTACACAGCCGCAAATCTGCGCTGCCGCATTCACCATGAACCAATAATAACTGTTCGGTCCCGTAATCGCGATTCGCTCACCTGCCAACCCCTTCGAAACCAACGCAGTCGCCAGCGACTTGACTTCCTCATAGAAACGAATAAACGAAACATCTGTATACTCTTTATTCTTCTTTAAAGTAAAAGCAGTATCTCGGCCGTATTTCTTCGCCGACTCTGCTAATAATTCCTTGAAACTATTCATATAGCCTCCTTTATTATTTATGACTTCTATTCGATAACTTCTTTTCTTTCTATTGCTTGTTTCCAAGACTTTGAATCGTATATCTCGTTTTGATTACTAGATTATAGCATACATTAATCTATCCGTCTTGTATTTTTCAGAAATTACCACAGAAGGAAGAATTTATCAGAATCAAAATGCGCATTTAAATTTGAAGGATTTTGACATTTATGCTAAGATTATTGGAAAGTATTTGAGGAGGTGCGGAATGCCGAACAATCAAGATATCGTTGCTACAAATCGCAATATTGACGACTTTATTCAGCGGTATTCCATGCCATCATGGGAAGACCTTCCCGATCAGGATTTATACATGGAACAGGTCACCACGCTAGCAAATCAGCACTTGGTGGGCTTTGCCAATGGAAATAAAAACGCACTGACCGCTACCATGATTAACAATTACGTCAAAGCAAAGATTATCCCTGCCCCCATCAAGAAGAAATACAATCGGGACCGCGTCGCGATGTTACTCGTCCTCGTCACCTTGAAGTCACTCTTCAACATCCAAGAGGTTGGCGAATTAATTCATTACACCATCGAAGATCACGCGATTGACGAGACATATGAGTTCTACCGGACGACTTTGCAGAACGCATTTCGCTGCGTCGCGAACAAACAAGCACCGGAAATCAACTATCAGAACGATTACAAGTTCATCATCATCGAGAACGTGTGTGCAGCAATTGCTTACAAGATGGATACGCGGTACCGCCTCGAAGAACGTCGTCAATAGATTTACTACAACCGCGCACTATAGTCATTTCAATATGACATAGAAAATATTCCTTAACATTTTAGATAAAAGGAGATTATCATGAGCGAGAGAATTACGAGAGAGCAAGCATATGAACTGCTCCACAAATATGTGAAAGGTGAAAATTATATTACACACATGTATGCGGTAGAAGCCATCATGAAGGGCTTAGCAAAAAGACTGGCATTTCGTATGATGATTTCATCTTAATTGCTCTGGAATCCATGCTGGAAATTAGCGACGAATTAGGGCTGTAATAATTAGAAACCAAAAAAGAAGGAGAAAATAACATGAGCAAATTTACTTACAAACCAGAGGGTGTCTGTTCCCAGCTAATCGAAATCGAGACAGAGGACGGCATCATCAAGAACGTTCAGTTCTTGGGTGGATGCAACGGCAATCTGCAGGGAATTTCTGCACTGATTAAGGGAATGTCGGTAGAAGATGCCAAAGAGCGTCTCAAGGGAATTGAATGCGGATTCAAAAACACGTCTTGTCCAGACCAGCTTTCCAAGGCACTCGAAAAAATGAGTCAGAATTAATTCGATATCAATAAAAAATACATTCAAGAAAACAAGCTATTGAAGTCTCAACCTTCAATAGCTTGTTTTTCTCTCATCTATCAGTCAACTTCCTGACTGTCTTGATTTTCTATATTATGATGCTGTGTATCGCGCTTTTCTTTACCTTTGCAACAATTCCTGTAGCAGAAATTCAATAAATTAAGAAGCAACGCGATAGCCGCAAGAAAGGTGATTGTCAGCGATGGTACTAGGCCATTGGTATCGAATTTATATATACAGTTTTACCAAACTTATACTCGAGTATAATTTCAATTCAGTTGTTTTTCGCAAAATAAAATTAATAATTAATTTGCCTAGTATCTTGCGAAAATGTAGGAATTATGATATTATATAACTCGCTGTTCAGGTCTGTATAAACATGAATAGATATAATGCATATGGAGAGGTACCCAAGAGGCTGAAGGGACTGGCTTCGAATACCAGCAGGCGGGTAATTCCCGTGCGGGGGTTCAAATCCCCCTCTCTCCGCCACTAGAACCGTTGGAATCAAAGGATTTCAGCGGTTTTTATTTTGTAATAAAAGAAGGAGCATTTCGCTCCTCTTTTTCCTTAATTTCTCAATTTTTACAGATTACATATTTCTAGCCGGCAGAAGCAGGTAAAGTTTCGCTGCAATGATAATGCTCATGGTGTCCTTTTCTTCCTCGTTCCTCGTTTCATTTTCTATAGAAGCCCTATCTTCATTAGATGTTATTACAGTCGCGATTCCCCACCTGCTTCACTTGTTTTTAGCATTTACCTTTGCTAATTGCATTGTAATATCTTCTTATTAGGGTTACAATATCAAGCAAGAAAACAACTTGTTTTTTTACAAATTTCACCCGTTTAAATTATTGTTGAAGTATTGGCAAATCTCAAATGCACCATTTTCAAAATACCCTATTCAAAAACATACGAATTCATAATCACACAAACAGAGGTGCCAGAGAAGGAGGAATCCGATGACCACGACCGAACTTGCCGAGCTAAGTGCGAGTCTCTTAACTCGTTACTATGAGAATGACGTCCAGCCGTTCTTCGATTATTGCCACGATGATGTGCTTTGGCTCGGTCCAGCGCACAATCAAATGCTCCGCACGAAAAATGTTCTTGTCGCTGCTTTTGAACAGGAGCGAAGTCCACTCCGTTTTGCGGTATACAACTTAACCGCAACACCATTTCGCATTTCCGCTAACTGCACGGAAGTTCTCCTCACGTTCGTCGTCGATACATTCTGGCCAGATGGTTCGAGTAATCGCGTTCATCAGCGAGCAACGCTTACTTGGGATGTTCGCAAGGATCAAGCGCTCATCCGTGTCTGCCATGTATCGAATGCCATCGATTACGATGCACGTGATTTTATCTATCCCGTGCATTACCTCGAAAGTCACCCCGTGATGACACTCTACACCGAACCGTCTCAGAAATTGCATTTTACGGGTAAAAATAGATCCATTCTCTACACCAGTCCCGAGCAAATTCTGTACATGGAGAGCGCAGGGAATCACACCATCATCCACCTGCTGTCAGAAGATTTCGAATGCATAGAACGTTTGTCCTCTATCGCCAAACGACTAGATGGAACATTGCTTCGATCACATGCGAGTTATCTGGTCAATCCGAATTACGTGCAATCGATTGAGCGTTTTTCGTTAACCATGACGGATGGGTCCAAACTCCCAGTTCCCGAGAAGAAATATACTGCGATTAAGAAGAGTATTCTGAATCGATAATCCTGTCCAGTTGTTCATCGACATGGTTAATTTCCTGTGCTATAATCAGCATAATTAAGGTTATAACGCAGTCGCTTAGAGACAGGAGGGCTTTCATGTTCCGCAAAATGCGTCGATTTAAGCAGCAGCTTACGGATGAAGAATGTATCAAGGTACTAGAAGAAGAATGGCGTGGCGTCCTCTCCGTTCATGGAGAAGATGGGTATCCGTATGGTATGCCGCTCGATTTCTTATATGATGAAGAGAATGGTAAGATTTACTTCCATGGTTCAAAATCCGGTCACAAGCTCGATGCCATTCAAGCAAATGACAAGGTTTCGTTCTGCGTCTATGATAAGGGATATCATGAGGAAGGCGACTGGGCGCTGACATTCCACTGTGTCATCCTCTTCGGACGAATTCGCCTGCTTCCGGATGACGAATTCGCTGCGAAGAAACTTCGCGAACTCGGATTGAAGTGCTATCCGACAGCAGAAGAAGTCGATGACACCATTGCGGGAAACACGGGCCGCGTCCAGATGCTCGAACTCACCATCGACCACATGACCGGAAAACGCGTTCACGAGAAATAGCGCAAACAGTTGGACCCGAATGGAATCCATTAAGATTAACCGGTACTATTGAAATCAATTCCAACTCGCAATTCGCAAGACTATCGGTGATTTATAAGTTGAACCGACATACTAGTACGCACAAAAAGAACCGAGACATCAGTAATGAGGTCTCGGCTCTTTATTTTTATAAGGGAAAAATGATAGCTATTCGTGGACGTTCTTTTGTCTAAAAACCGAAAAGGAACGATTCCCACACGAAGCAGAAATCGTTCTCTCTATCCGCATATTTTCTTTATTATTTATGCTATTTGCTATTAATTTGTCCGATTTAGAATCTTCTTCAAATACTGCCCCGTGTAGGATGCCTCGCATTCTGCTACCTCTTCTGGGGTTCCCGTTGCAACAATCGTACCACCGCCGTCACCACCATCTGGGCCCAGATCGATAATGTGGTCGGCACATTTGATGACATCCAAATTGTGTTCGATGACGAGCACGGTGTTCCCATCATCTGCCAGACGATTCAAGACGTACATCAGTTTGTCGACATCTGCAAAATGGAGTCCGGTCGTCGGCTCATCCAGAATGTAGAGCGTTCTTCCGGTGCTTCGCTTCGACAGTTCCGTTGCCAATTTAATACGCTGCGCTTCTCCGCCAGAGAGCTGTGTCGATGGCTGACCGAGTTTGACATAGCCCAGGCC
>CAVFWT010000012.1:0-26755 GCA_963626305.1 bacterium
TGCATTGATTACGTTCTCTTTGCCCTTCTTCGCAATCGCCGCTTTCGCACGTCCGCTGATGCCGAAGATTTTATCTTCTGTTGGAATTACTCGTCCGTTGTACGCTGCAAAACTTGTGTCTGCCATTTTCTTTCTCCCTTCTTTGCGTCCAAATTTAACCCTTTTGATATTTTCTCCCAGAGTGCTGAATTTCGCTTCATACTCTGTCATGATGTTGTCTTCGTTGTATTCACAATGATGAAGATCTCTCGTCAGCTCGTGAATACGCATGTCATTCGCCAGAATCTCCTGAATAGTGAACTCGAATAGTCCCGTGTTGTCGGTCTTGAAGATGACAATTCCGTCATCTTTGAGTACGCGCTCATACTGAACTAATTTCGAGCGGTGCGTCAGACGCTTCTTCGCGCTATAATTCTTCGGCAGCGGATCACTGAAGTTCAGATAGATTCCATCTACCTCTTCATCACGGAACCAATCGGTAAGATCGACGATGAACTCCGGAACAAAGGCCACATTCTTCATGCCTTTATCCTGAACCTTCTCCATCGCGCGAAGCAGCACACTCCGGTTACCCTCAATTGCAACGAAGAAGTTCTCCGGCTCGCGTTCTGCCATCTCCGAAATGAACTTGCCTTTTCCGCAGCCAATTTCCAGGTAGATGCCACCATCTATACCCCGGCTCTTTGCCAGCTCTGCCCAGCTTCCACGCTGTGCATCCGGCTGATATACCAGCAGGTTTTCAAATTTCGCATATTTCTCTTCCAAATTCTTAACTTTTCTCTGTCTCACGAGTTCTTTCTATTTCCTTTCTCTCTAAGAATTATTGCACTGCTGATTGCAACCCCTACGTCTATTCCTTCTATGTGTTTGCATTACGGAAGTGGCAACCATCTCGATGCGATAATTACGATTAAGAACAACACCAAAATTACCGCTGCAATGCCATCTCTTCTGCTAAAAGTAATTTCCTTCATGCGAGTTCTTCCGGCTCCGCCATGGTAACATCTCGCTTCCATCGCAAGTGCCAAATCTTGCGCAATCCGGAACGAGCCGACAAAAAGTGGCACGAGAATTGGAATCATGTTTTTTACCCGTTCGAGAAGTGAACCGGATTCGAAATCGGCACCTCTTGCTTGCTGGGCTTTCATAATTTTATCCGTCTCTTCCACCAGCGTCGGAATGAATCGAAGTGCGATGGACATCATCAAAGCGATTTCATGGCTCCGCAAGCCGAATCGTTCGAACGGTTTGAGCAGTTTCTCCATGCCATCCGTCAGTTCCATCGGTTTGCTGGTCAGCGTCAACATCGATGTTCCAAAGATGAGCAATACCAATCGAAGTGCCATGAAACATGAACGATACAAGCCTTCGTAGGTGATTGTCAAGAATTTCCAGTGCCACAAAACCGTTCCGTCAAAGACGAACAGATTGATGACAAAAGTCAGTAAAATGATGAACATGACCGGTTTCAAACCGCGTGCAATGAATTTCATCGGTACACCAGACAGGCGAATGACTGCCAAGAGTGCGAGAATCACGATGCCAAAACCCGCAAACGATTTCACCACAAAAACTTCGGCGATAAAGAGTGCCGTCGCTAGGATTTTCGTCCGCGTATCCAGTCGATGGATGACCGATTCGCGCGGATAATATTGTCCCAATGTGATATCTCGAATCATGCTTGTTTCCTACTCTCCAAATAACGAATAATTTCTTTCGCTGCATCTTCCACAGTAAGTGCATCCCCTTGAATTTCTGGAATCTCCTGGTGAACACGTTCCAGGATTTCCATGATTGGCGGTACGCTCAGTCCAATTTCTCGAAGTTTCTTTCCCTGTGAAAATACAGCTTCTGGTGTATCGTTCATCACCAGGTGCCCAGCATCCATTACCATGACGCGGTCTACCATTTCTGCAACATCGCCCATGTTATGCGACACGAGGAGAATGGTCATATTCTCTTTCGCATGAATGTTCCGAATGAGTTCCAGTACTTCACGATGAGCAACCGGATCGAGTCCGGCAGTCGGCTCATCCAGAATGAGCACATTTGGCTTCATTGCGAGCACGCCAGCGATTGCCACGCGGCGCTTCTGTCCACCAGAAAGTTCAAACGGCGAACGCTCAGCAACGGCATCGTAGTCGAGTCCGGTAAGCTCAATTGCTTCTCGGACAACCTGGTTCAACGCTTCCCCTTCGATGCCGATCTGTCTCGGACCAAATGCGACATCTTTCGCAACAGTCTCTTCAAACAGCTGGTATTCCGGGTACTGAAACACTAGACCTACGCGGCGGCGAATATCCACCAATTTGACATCGGGATCGGTAATACATGTACCATCGACCGTAATTTTACCAGAATCCGGCTTAAGCAGTCCGTTCAATTGTTGTAGTAACGTGGACTTTCCGGATCCAGTGTGGCCGATGACGGCTGCAAACTCCCCTGTTTCCAGGTGGAAGTTCACGTCATCCAATGCCTTCGTCTCGTTCGGCATCCCTTTCGAATATGTATATGTAAGGTTTTCTACTGTAATTGACATATTGCCGTTACCAGTTCCTCCGTTGTTTGTACATCTTCTGGGATATCATATCCCTGTTTGCGAATTTCTTCTCGCAGTGCAATTGCCGGTGGCATCTCCAGGCCGGCGTTCTCGATACGACCCAAGTCCGAGAAAAAATCGCGCGGTGTCATGTCGCTATGAATTCGTCCGTCTTTCATTACAATCATGCGATCCGCTTCCATCGCTTCTTCCATAAAGTGAGTAATGAGGACAATGGTGATTCCCTCTGCATGAAGATCGCGAATGATCTGCATAACTTGGCTACGGCCTTTCGGATCGAGCATTGCAGTCGGTTCATCAAATACAATGCATTTCGGATGCATCGCCAGTGCCCCAGCAATTGCCACGCGTTGCTTCTGACCCCCGGAAAGCATGTGTGGCCCCTTCAGCCGGAGTTCATACATGCCAACACGGCGAAGGGCATCATCGACACGGCGGCGAATTTCCTTCGGTGGAACGCCAAGGTTCTCAGGGCCAAACGCCACGTCGTCTTCGACTACCGAAGAGACAATCTGATTGTCTGGGTTCTGGAAAACCATTCCTACCGTGCTCCGCACATCCCAGATGTGATTGTCATCGCGAGTGTTCATGCCATCCACAAAGACCTCTCCGCCCGTTGGAAGCAAGAGCCCATTCAGGTTCTTCGCCAACGTGGACTTTCCCGAACCGTTCATTCCAAGAACCGCTACAAATTCACCCGGCTCAATCTCGAAGCTGACATCGTCAATTGCGCGATGCACGGTTGCCTCCTCCCCTTCCGGATTCGTCTTCCGATATTCAAATGTCAGGTTTTCCACTCGGATAATTGATGACATAATGCCTCCTATACACTAATGTGTAATTATATCATACATAAGAAATCGGGTTCAAGGAATGCGACTGTATATAATCTTGTTATGAAGTTCTTCTTTTGGGTAAAAGAAAAAGTCGGAGCAAGCTCCGACTTTAATTATTTTGCTCACCGCATCGCGGTAAACGATTTTCTGGGAAGCCCCTTTCCCAATCATCGAATTGTATTTAGTCCCTTTTTACGTTTCGATATGGTTATTATATCATCCCATGATGGGATGTCAAGGAACTTTTTGTATTAAAAAACAATCTTTTTGTCAAAAAGTTGATTTGTTTTATGAAATATACCATTCGCAATTGGGACGCCATCTAGTAGAATTCGTTTAACCTCCGTAGATTCTGCTGGAATCAGCAGTTTCTAGCGAAACCAGTCCGCCAAGCGCTGGAAGAATCCCTTTCCTTCTCCGGTCTCTTCGCTTTGTTCAGAATCAACAATTTTCTTCACTGCTTCTTCTTTTGCCAAAGTCATCTGGGCTTCTTGACCATTCAAATCGCCACCACCTTGAACCGGTATATAATTGCAAGTTGGCTGAAGCTTCATCGCTTTCTGATCATCAGACCAGAGCAAGTGAATGATTCGTTCAATCTTCGCCTGGATGTCTTTATCCAGAATTGGGCATCCAACTTCTACACGATGCTGCGTGTTTCGAGTCATGAAGTCTGCAGACGCAATGTACATCTTGCGTTCTTCACCTTTACCGAACACATAGATTCTGGAATGTTCCAGATAACGGCCAACGATACTGCGTACTTCGATATTCTCGGTTTCGCCTTCCAGTCCAGGAACGAGACAGCAGATTCCACGAACGAGCATCTCAACACGAACGCCAGCTTGTGAAGCTTCTCTCAGCTTGTTGATGATTTTCTTGTCCGTCAACGAATTCATCTTGAAGAAGAGATAGCCATCTTTGCCTTTGCTGATTTCTCGCTCGATTCGTTCAATGACTTTCTTCTGTAATTCCATCGGTGCGACCAGCAAGCGATCGTAAGAAGCTTGCAAATTTTCGATTCCCATATTGCGGAAGAACGCACTCGCATCTTCTCCGATTTCGCTGTTGTTGGTCATCAAAGATAGATCTGTATATAACTTAGAGGTTTTCTCGTTATAATTTCCGGTACCGACTTGCGTGTAACGGCGAAGCTGTCCCCCTTCTTTACGCGTAATCAAGCATAATTTGGAGTGTACTTTATAATTTGGCATGCCGTACATGATGACACAACCCGCATCTTCAAACTCTTTCGACCAATCGATGTTATTTTGCTCATCGAATCGAGCGCGAAGTTCAATCAGAATGGTGACTTTCTTTCCATTCTCTGCCGCGCGGCAAAGGGACTTCACGAGCTTACTTTTACCTGCTAGGCGGTAAATCGTGATTTGGATGGATACAACGTCTGGGTCGTCTGCCGCTTCGTCCATAAGTTTGAGGAACGGTTCCATGCTTTCATACGGATAGGAAAGAAGAAGATCCTTCTCACGAATCTGTTCGAACATCGAACGTTTCATGTCGACGCAAGCCGGAATCTGTGGCTCGAACTCTTCGTAAAGCATCTCGCGCTTCTGCTCAGGGCTTAAATGACTCTCAATTCCATACGCATAGCCCATGTGCAGTGGGCCAGTCGTGAGGAAAACCTGCTTGTCATCTAGAATCAATTTCTTCTTTAAGAATTTGTAGAGTTCCTTGCTCGGTTCACTCGTGATTTCGAGGCGAAGCGGTGCCAGGCGACGACGATCCTTGAGGAGTTTCTGCATGACTTTACGGAAATCATTGTCGCGTTCACTATCTTCGTCTTCTAGATTGATGTCCGCATTTCTCGTCACGCAAATCTGCACTTTATCAACAACTGTGTATGTATCAAATACTACATCCGCGAGTTCGAGCATTACATCTTCAATTCCGATATAGTGAACTCCAGCGCCCGGTAAGTAGAGAATTTCTGGGAGCGATGCCGGTATTGGCAGAATCGCAAAATAATCTTTCTCCTTATCTTCTCGGCGAAGGTGGGCACAAATTTCTACACCTTTGTTGCTGAGATGCGGGAATGGATGCTGCGCATCGACAAGCATTGGCGAAAGCATAGGAAGAACGGAGTTGCTGAAATAATTCTCTACATATTCTCTTTCTGCGTAGGACATTTCGTTGTATTTGAGTCGACATACGCCCTTCTCGCGAAGTTCTTTCTCGAGGTCATGATAGATATCATCTCGCTCTCGATAGAGGCGACGGACATCTTTATAAATCTCATTCAGCTGTTCTTCGGCAGTCTGTCCCGTCTTATCATCCCAATACTTATTTCCTAGCGGAAGCATGTCAATCAAGCTTCCGACACGAACCATAAAGAATTCATCCAGGTTCGATGTGAAGATGGATAGAAACCGCAGACGTTCAATCAGCGGATTCTTAACATCTTTCGCCTGCCACATACAACGTTCATTGAACTGCAGCCACGAAATTTCGCGGTTTTGCATGTAAGGGATTGCTTCCTTGGTAGCATTCTTATCACTTAACACGATTTCTTACCTCCTGTTTTCGCAGACTTTGACGTTGCTTCTTTCTTTGCCGAAGTCTTTGCTGTCTTTACGGACTTATCTGCATTATCTTTAACCGTTTTAGTGGTTGACGCTTCGGATTTAATCGTTTTTTCTGTTTTATCAGTTGCTTCGGCTTTCTTCTTTGCGGCGGATTTTGCTGTTTTTTTCGCTGCTTTCTTCGGTTCCTCTACCGGTGTGCATTCTTTAAGAAGGAAGCCTTCCCGAACACCGAAGCCAACCGTAACAATTTCTTTTACGTCAAAAGTATCTGCTGCTACATTCATCGCTACGAGGCCTGGCACGAATGTGTGAATTCGCTCTGGAGCAACGCGGAGAATGCGCTCTCTCATTTTCTTTGGATTGTCCAGATAATCCCTGAGCAGCTTCTTGAGGATTTTGCGATTATATCTGCCAGAGTCAACCTCCTCCTTTGCGATGGAATCAATCATCTTGCCCACCGCTCTTGCAGTACCACCCTCTGCACAGAGGATTTCCGTATTGCAACCTTCCGGAAGCTTTGCTTTCTCGTAATGCTTCTTCATCACGCGATAGATTTCTCGCACTTCTTTCTCTGTTGGCGTAATATTGCTGACATATTCACGGTAAAGATTCAGCGAACCCCATGGAATTGAACGCGAATAGAGCGTCTTATTGCCATGGAACGCAACAAACTCCGTACTTCCACCACCGATATCAATCATCAGTCCCTCATCGAGCTTGCTCTCACCGCGCATTCCGGCAAAACCATACTCCGCTTCTTCGTTTCCGCTGAGTACTTTAATCTCGAATCCAGTAGCTTCTTGAATCTGCTGTACAACCTCATCCGTGTTGTTAATATTACGAAGTGGCGCAGTCGCAAAAACGCCAATGCCTTCCAGCGTTAAGCGATCCGTTACATTCTTGAGTTCCCGCAACGCATCGATTGCAACCTGCACGCCGCGCTTTCTCATCTCATGGTCTTTATTGATGTATCCAGCAAGACCTGCCGTAATTTTTTTATTTAAAATCTGCTCAATGTGGCCATTTTTGTGTTCATATACCACTAGTCGAATCGTGTTCGATCCGATATCGATAACTCCATACATATCTCTATCCTCCTTCTCTTATAATAAGGATAGAAGGAATTACAAATTGGCACTATCCCCGCCCCGTAAAGATAATGTAAAATTCACGAAAAATACCCTCTACCATATGCGGTAGAGGGTATGAAATCTCAATGTTTATTTGTAAAACAATATGCAAATAGTTCTCACCAAACGATTCGCCAAACGCGTTCTACTGAAACTATCTCAGAACTATCCGATAATCTTTGCCAGTTCTCTCTTCTGTGTCAGTCCAACTTCTTTATAAGTCACTTCGCCGTTCTTTACAACCATCAAGGTTGGAATGCTCATAACGCCGTACTCAATTGCAAGTTCACGCTCATCATCGATGTTCAGCTTGCAAACCTTCACATCGTCACGCTCTGCTGCAAACTCCTCTAATACAGGGCCCTGCATCTTGCATGGACCACACCAATCGGCATAGAAATCAACCAATACCGTTTTTTGCGATTTCAAAACCTCCTGATCAAAATTATCTTTTGTCAGATTTAAAATAGCCATATAAATTCCTCCTTGTTCCATGTTTCCATGTAAGGAGATTATATCTCAATTCGAAAAGCAGTTCAATGCATTTATCTTCTTTCGTACAATCTGGAATTTGCTTCTACCATTTAGCATGCTTCATCGGAAATCTCCGCATAGTGAATGTAATTTTGTCCATAAAAACAGACGGCATGGCTACCGCCATGCCGTCCCATCATTAATCGAATATTTCCGACTATGCCTGTGGAGCAGCTGCTTCTGCTTCCTTTGCTGCCTTTGCAGCAGCTACTTTTGCAGCTTTCTCTTCGGCATCCTTCTTGTTCAGCTTGATTGCTGTCTGTGCATGCTTCAGACTGAAGGTGTTGATTGCGCCTGTTGGGCACACTCTCATGCACATACCGCAGTTCTTGCACTTATCGGTATCGATTCTTGCAAGGTTATCTTCCACGGTGATTGCTTCGAACTTACATACCTTTGTGCACTTACCACAACCGATACATCCGTTGGAGCAATTCTTTCTTGTTGCAGCAGCCTTATCCTTCGAAGAGCACAGTACGTGTACCTGCTTCTTCTCTGGTACAAGCTGGATGATGTGCTGCGGACAATTGCTTACGCACTTTCCGCAGGCAACACAGTTGTCTCTGTTAACGATTGCAACGCCATCGATTACGCCGATTGCGTTGAAGTCACAGGCAGCTGCGCAGTCGCCCAGTCCAATACATCCGAACTGGCACTGTCCATTTCCGCTGAAATAAGTCTTCGCTGCCTTACAGGTCATCAGACCCTGATACTCAGCGATTTTGCCGGTAGCTCCGCAAGTTCCGTTACAGGTAACGCGAGCAACCTGCTTCTCTGCAGCTCCTGCATTTCTGCCCAGGAGTTCTGCAATAGCTTCCGCACATGCAGCTCCACCAACAGAACATGCAGAGCAGCTCTGATTCTCATCTTCTACAACTGCGTTTGCGTAGTCGTCGCATCCGGCGAATCCGCAACCACCGCAGTTCGCACCCGGAAGGATTTCACGAACCTGAGTAACTCTCTCGTCTACAGGTACGAAGAATACTTTCGATGCGATGGTAAGAAGAAGCGCTGCGATAAAGCCGGCAATAACAACAATGACAACTGGTGTTAAAATTGCACTATTCATTTAGCCCCCTCCTTACTGGAATAATCCCGAGAAGCCCATGAAGGACAGGGACAGAATCGTAGCACTAACCAGTACCATTGGTACTCCCCTGAAAGCAGCTGGTACGCCGCTCTCATCCCAGAGCTTTTCTTCACGTACACCTGCGAACAGAACCATGGCTAATCCATAACCAACGCCTGCACCGAAGGCATATACGATAGACTGAATAAACGTATAATCGTAGTTGATTGCATTGATGGTCGCACCCAGGATTGCGCAGTTGGTGGTGATCAGAGGAAGGAAGATTCCCAGCGCCTTCTGAAGGGCTGGCATGAACTTCTTCATGAACATCTCTACGAACTGTACCAGAGCAGCGATGACCAGAATGAATACTACTGTCTGCAGATATCCAATTTCGAACTTGTTCAGAATCTGCTGAATTGGCCATGTAACCAGTTCAGCCAGAACCATTACGAAGATAACCGCACCACTCATACCGATAGCGGAATCCATCTTGTTGGATACGCCGAGGAACGAGCAGATTCCAAGGAACTGAGACAGCAGGAAGTTATTAACCAATACGATGGACATAAAGATGATAATTAACTGTGCCATTATGCTTCAGCTCCTTTCTGAGCAGCCGCAGCGGTTGCAGCTACCTCTTCATTTGCTTCTGCAAGGTTGCAGGAGTTGTACATTGGGCAACCACCGCAGCTGAAGGACTGTTTCTTCAGTGCCTTGCCCTTTGTTGCAAGGTTCAACATTGCAATCAGGAATCCATATACGAAGAATCCACCTGGAGCCAGTCCGAAGAACTGGATTGGTGTGAACCAAGAATCGCTGAATACAGTGAATCCCAGAAGGGTTCCTGCGCTCAGAAGCTCTCTGATGGAACCCATCAGTGCCAGAGCGAATGTGAATCCAATACCCATACCAATACCATCAAGTGCGGAATCGATAACGGTATTCTTGTTTGCGAAAGCTTCCGCTCTTCCGAGGATGATGCAGTTAACTACAATCAGCGGAAGGAACAATCCCAGCGAATCGTACAGAGTCGGAACGTAAGCCTGCAGTACAAACTGTACCAGTGTTACGAAGCCAGCGATTACTACGATATAGCAAGGGATTCTTACCTTGTCCGGAATAATCTTACGCAGAAGGGAAATAACGATGTTCGAGCAGATCAGCACTGCTGTTGCGGAAAGGCCCATTCCGAGACCGTTGGACAACGAAGAAGATGTTGCCAGAGTCGGGCAAGTACCGATCAAGAGAACGAGTACCGGGTTTTCCTTGATAATTCCATTCGTCAATATGGAAAGCTTACTTTTAGCCATTACTTTACACCTCCCATATTCTTAAACTGTTCCAAAGCAGCGTATACAGCCTTGTGAATTGCACCGGAAGATACCGAAGCACCCGATACGTAGTTCACGGTTGAATCGCTCTTAATGTTTTCATTACCCAGCTTCGTCAGTCCAGTGTACTGGCCCAAGTGCTCAGAAGTCTGAGCCTTTGTACCTACGCCAGCTGTATCGGAGTGGGATGTAATCTTTACGTTGGTGATTGCGCCATCTTTGTCGATTCCGATCATTGCGGTCAACATACCACCATAGGAGTTGGACAGAACGGTGGCAACCATGCCGGAGCCATTCGTTGCTGTGTATACTTCGCTAACGTATACTTTCTTTGCTTCCAGAACTTCCAAATCTCCTGTATATTCTTCGAAGCCACCTTCTGCAGCCGGAAGAAGCTCGTTTCTTGCTTCATTTGCTGTTTTCAGTGTGTTTGCATCGATAATTGGCTTTGTTACACCATAAGTGAATGCCAATGCCAATGTTACAACGAAGCAGATGATTACCAGTACAAGGATTGGTTTCACGAATTCCTGGAATGTATTGTTCTTATTTTCCATTGTTCGCACCTCCTGCACAATAACGCTTGAAAGTCCATCTGTTAATCAGTGGTGTGCAGATGTTCATCAGCAGGATGGAGAAAGATACGCCTTCTGGATAGCTTCCGAAGAGACGAATTACCATCGTGATGATTCCGCAACCAATACCGAACATCAGCTGTCCAGATGGGAGCTTTGGAGTTGTAACGTAGTCCGTTGCCATGAAGATTGCACCGAGCATTACACCGCCTGCCAGGATATGGAAAATTGCCATATGGAAGGACTTGTAATAAACCAGAGCAATAACAAATACAGTACCAATGAATGCACATGGAATGATTGGAGAAATAACTTTCTTCCATACCAGATATACACCACCGATAATCAGTGCCAGTGCACTTACTTCACCAGTCGAACCACCGATGAAACCGAGGAACATATCCAGATTCGATGGTAGGTCTGCAGTAGAACCACCCTCGGACAGAATTCCAAGTGGCGTTGCACCCGTTGTTGCATCCGTTACTTCCGACATTCTTGGCAGTGGCCAAGTGGACATGTTCGAAGCGAACGAAATGAACAGGAAAATTCTTGCAGTAATCGCTGGGTTAACGAAGTTCTTTCCGATACCTCCGTAGAGCTGCTTTACAACAACAATTGCTACGAAGCAAGCGAGAACTGCCATCCACAGCGGGAAGTTCGATGGTACGTTGTAAGCGATCAGAAGACCGGTTACGGCAGCACTCAAATCTCCAACAGTCTGTGGCTTCTTTGCTAAATAATTATACAACCATTCGAATCCAACACTTGCAACAATACATACAGCGCAGAGAAGAATAACTCTCATGCCGAATACATATACCGATGCGACAAAGGCCGGTGCCAGTGCAAGCAGAACGGATCCCATTAATTTCGTCGTATCTGCATCCGTCACGATGTGCGGTGCGTTGGACACGATCAGGTTAGAGTGAAATTTCTGCTTTTCCATTACTTACTTGTCGCCTCCTTTACCATACCTTTTGCCAGAGTGTTCATGAAGCTGAGAGGTCTTCTTGCTGGGCAGATGAAGGAGCAGCTTCCGCAGCCCATGCACTGCATAACATTGAACTTCTGAAGTTTTTCGACATCATGTCTGTTATATGCTTCCGCAAAAATAACCGGCATCAGCTTGAATGGACATGCGCTAATACAACGTCCACAGTTGATACATCCTGTTTCGGTCTTAACCTCTGCAATTTCCTTTCCGAATGCCAGAAGAGATCCGGTATTCTTCATGGTTACAGATTCATCCGAATTCGTTGCACGGCCCATCATCGGTCCGCCCATAACGATTTTCTTTGGCTCTTTCTTATAGCCGCCGCAGAACTCAACAACATCTGCAATCTGAGTACCAATTGGAACGAATACGTTCTTTGGTTCCGCAACTGCATCGCCGTCAACAGTAATTCTTCTGCGTACGATTGGCATTCCAGTCTTAAAGAACTCAGCAATGATTGCAATGGTGGATACGTTATCCAGAATTACGCCCAACTGAGCTGGAAGTACACCAGCGTCCATAACCTGACCAGTTGCTTCGTATACCAGAACACGCTCAGCTCCCTTTGGATATCTCGACTGAAGAGGCAATACCTCAATGTCCGTGTATCCGTTCTGCTGAATCAGATTGTTCATGTTCTCGATAGCTTCTGGCTTGTTCTCCTCGATGCCGATAATACCCTTCTCCAGTTCCAGGTACTTCATAATCAACTTCATTCCGTCAAGAACATCCTGACCCTGCTCAACCATCATACGGTTATCGCCTGTGATGAATGGCTCACATTCGGCAGCGTTCACTACCAGAACATTACATTCATCCAAGTTCTTCGGGTTCAGCTTGATGTGCGTCGGGAACGATGCACCTCCGAGACCAACGACACCGCTGTCTCTAACTGCTTTAACGAACTCTGCATGATTCGTTACATGAGGAATCTGAACTTCTTCACTGACTTCCTGTTTCTTGTCTGTCTCGATTACAATCAGAGTCTCTGTTCCGCCCATGCCACCGCGGGATTCCACGATGTCCTTGACCGTTCCGGAAACGCTGGAGTGCACAGGAGCGCTGACAAAAGCATCGGTATCACCGATCCTCTGTCCGACCTTCACATAGTCACCCTTTGCAACGAGAGGCTTACAAGGAGCACCGATGCTCTGCGACATGCAGATTTTTACAACATCTGGAATCGGCATAACAACAGTCTCGAAATTCGAGGTGTTCTTATGATGCGGTACCAGAATGCTAGGTAAATGTTTACCTTGGCTCATCCTTACGCAACCTTCCTTTCCTACAAAAAAGTTATAATAACAATATTCACTGAAGTATTATACACTATCGAATCACAAAAATCACTCTGATTTTCACACAAAATACACTTTCCTGTATTTTTCGAAATACTTGATATCATTGAGTTTGAGGGCTCTTCCCCTGTTAAAAAAGTGTCTATCTCTTCACATTCAAGAAGTGCCTGTTTTAGCCACAATTTAGTCGCAGTGTTTCAGATTTTTAGATGTTCTTTCTAACTGCAAATAGCTCCATGTTTTCCCTTCTTGTAAAAACAAATTTCACAGCGCCCCCGTTTCCGACGGAAGTGCTGTGAAAATTACGAATACTTAATTTAAAAATTTGCCATCCGGTATTCTAGAGTTCCCAATCCTCCAGTCCCACCGATATGCGTTGATCCTCGGAAACGCCGAGCACGGTTATGCCTGTTTTTAGCAAGGAGGTTAAATACTGAATGGCCTCTTCGGTCAAGACTTCTCCGGGGCATGCGAACGGCACGCCAGGAGGATACGGAACGATGGAATCATAGACTACGCGGCCACTTGCTTTCTCAAGTGGGATTTGTTCGCGTTTCGAAGGAATATCCCGAAGTGGAAGGTCGAAAGATGTCATCGCATCGCTTTCAGCTGGCAAATCTTCCGTTATGCCGTATGCACTACTGATGGAACGAAGTGCTTCAAGCAATGCTTCGTAATCCGCACGTGTGTTGCCGATTCCCGTCATCAGCATCACGTAATCGCCGTGCACCATCTCCGTCCAAATACCGCGTTCTTCGAGCTCCGCCGCGAGACGGCTTCCGCCGAATCCATATGCACGCATGGTCAGATTGATTTTGGAAAGATCCATTTCCGCATTCTTGATAACATGGACACCAACGATTTCCTCTACTCCTTCGTAGAAGTATCGGAGGTTCGACTTCCATTCCTGAATTAGACGAGTTCCATTCTGACGCAGTATTTTCTCATTGACATCCAAGCTGCCCATCAAGATATATGAAGGGCTCGTCGTCTGGAGCATTCGCACCTTCTCCGAGAGCGATTCGATATCCACCCGGTCCGTGCAAACATTCAAAATCGCCGTCCCCGTAAAGGACGCAAGTGTCTTATGCGTGCTGTTCACAACAAGATCGGCCCGGAGATTTTCTGCTGCGTGTTTTCCGTGCTTGTTTCGGGCAGTTTCGTCGAAGAATTTGAGATGGGCACCGTGCGCCTGGTCAACGATGAGGATTTTGTCAAGCGCATGTGTCTCAAGTGCGATTCCTTCGATGTCGGAAAGAACGCCATAGTAATTAGGACTAGTAATCAGTACCGCAGAAGCATCCGGATTCTCTTCCAAAGCACACTTGATGGACTTCGGAGTAATAGTCCCTTGCAGATGATCTTCCGTTATTTCCGGTTTCACATACACCGGCTGAATTCCGCCGAGCCGAAGTGCCGAAAATACAGACTTATGGGAGTTCCGTCCCAGTATCAATTTGCCGCCGCGAGGAACCGATTCGAGAATTGCCGCAATCAGACCAGTGCTGCTACCGTTCACCAATAGTTCCGTATGACGGACACCGTAGAGCTCCGCATAGTTGTCCATCACCTGGCGAATCACGCCTCGAGGCTGAGTCAGTGCATCGGCGCCGGTAATTTCCGTAATGTCATTGCCGATGCTATTGTGCAGAAAATCGCCATAGCCACACTGATCATAGAGGTCTTTCCGACCTTTGTGCCCAGGCATGTGGAACGAAATGGGATTTTCTTTCTTGTGTTCTACGAGGAAATCTGCCACCGTGCTCTTCATAAAAATTTTCTCCTAACCAATCTGTTCTTTCTGCTCTGTTCTTTCCCTACATTTCTGTCTCTATCGGATTATTTCAATCGCATGCACAATTTGATATTATAGTCTAGCAAGATTTTAATACACGAGGTACATATGACAAATATCAGTAAAGAATCTATTTTTAATATTATACAAATCGGGGACAAGAGCAACAAGCCCAGTCGTATTTTCGATATCTTCATTACGATTACTATTTTTACCAACATATTTGCGACCGTACTGGAAACTTTTGATCAATTAAAGGTTATTTTTCCAGTGTTAAAACTGCTCGAATATGTCACGCTCGCCATTTTCTGCGTTGAATATATCCTCCGAATCTGGACAGCCGATTTATTACATCCAGAGGCGACACCTGTTCGCGCAAGAATCAAGTTCCTGTTGTCATTTGACGGAATTGTCGATCTGCTGACCATCTTACCGGCGTTCTTCTTGTCGGGATTCGTGTTCTTCCGAATGCTCCGAGTGGCACGAATATTCCATCTTTTCCGGCTCAATGCACAGTATGATTCGTTCAACGTTATCACCACAGTGCTCTATGAGAAACGGAACCAAATCATTTCATCGGTCTTCATCGTGATGGTTCTCATGCTGGCTAGCAGCATGTGCATGTACAGTGTGGAGCACAGCGCACAGCCCGAAGTTTTCGACAACGCATTCAGCGGCCTCTGGTGGAGCGTGTCCACCTTGCTGACCGTTGGTTACGGCGACATCTGTCCGATTACACCACTTGGCAAAGTGATGGCCATCTGCATTGCATATCTTGGCGTAGGTGCGGTCGCCATTCCAACAGGTATTATCAGCGCCGGTTTCGTGGAACAGTACCAGCGTAAAAGCAGCTTAATCAACGCCCGACATAACGACATCAAGACCATCGCGGAAATTCTGGTGGATTGGCATTATGCCGGCAAAACAATTGAAGAAATTGAGGACACCGAATCGATTACCGTATACCTCGTACTGCGCAACGGTCTTTCGGTGCTTCCGCAGAAAGATATGATTCTGAAGAAGAAAGACATTCTGATTCTGCGGAGTTCTAATAAGTAAAACGACCTCATGAAGCCAGAGAAAATGCGACTTCATCGTTCTGTTTCTGCAGCCATCTTCACTTGAATATCAGAACACCGTTACGGCAATCGTGAAAACATTAAGTTGCATTTTGCTGTTTCTATGCACAATTAGAGTGGTTCTGTACTTTACATTCAAAAGGAAAAATTCTAGCGACAGCAACACACCGCCAAAGCATTGACCCAATATTAATAAAGGTTCCTAATTCAAAAGGTCCGTATAGAATAAACAACCGTCCAAGTTTTCAACGCTTGGACGGTTGCTTTTTATCCATTATTCAGATTTACTTTTACGTTGCTCATAAATTTTCAGCACAGAGACCGCTAGCAGAATAATCGCAAGTATAATCGGTACTACAAAGAGCCCCGCAATTGTTACAACCTGTCCAGAGCTGCTTTTAACCAGTTCATAATCTCCGTTGTACAAATTTTTATTATATATCGCGACATAGTACAACATAATTGCTAAGATTATCGCACTAATTGCCGCTGAGACTTGCGGAACAATCCGCATGACTTCTTGTTGCTCTTTCTTCTTTAAGATTACGAAAGTCACAATAGGTGTTCCAAATAGCATTATTTCTGACAGTGATTCTAAATTATCTGCAATATTAAAAATCATTATACCGGTTGTATTAGTTGAAGCAGCTTCTACACCTCTAAAAATAATGCATTCTCCGAAATAAGATGCTTCAAGAATGTAGAACATTAATACCAGTATTAAGAACACTATTTCATTTATGGCCAGATATCCCACATTATTTCGATTCAATCTCAATTGTGAGACAATCTCATCACCAATTTCTGGATGGTTTTTTCTTATGCTAATTGATTGACAAAGAGAAACAATAAATAACACCAAAGAGAAAATTTCCTGTAACAACAACATTGTCCAAAAGTTGATTTTGCTGTTACTATGAGCAATGGATCCTGCAGCGTTATAAATTTGCGATTCAAAGATGCTCCTGCAAAACGCAATCCCAACGAACACTAATGCGCTTGAAAGAATGGAGGCATGTATTATAAGCCACGAGATTTGCGGCATCTTCCCCATCAAATCTCTGCGCATAAATGTGCCAAAGAGCGGATAACTTGCTACGATAGTAAAGAAAAGCATCACCAGAGCAACGGAATACCCGCCTTTAGACGTTTCACCTTTCAAGCAGAAGTTATACTTTCCGTATGTGATAATAAGCGATACGAATAGGCACACTATTATTACGCACAACAATATATTAGGTAGAATTTTTCTTTTTTCTTTTTTCATGATAACTTCCCCTTACTATTATAGTCCAATCGCGTTGTATTCATAGAAGGTGTGTGGGCACTTTTTCCCAGCATAGTTCTTTGTAATAATTTTTTCATAATATTAACTCCTTTCTCACAGTCTGTGTATTTTCTGATATAATTAACTCTACAGAGGAAATGTTAAGAAAGTGTTAATTTGGCATTATTTCTTTTGATTAATCATCGCTTGCTCGATAAAATAAATTTATGAGTAAGCTCATGACCAAGATAGCTATAAATTGGGAGTATTCTGATGGATAAGGCTTACACAATTCTTATTGTAGAAGATGACATTGCCACCGCTACCGGTCTGCAATCACTTCTTGAACTGAATGGTTATCAAACGATTATTGCCCCAGATGGCCCTACTGCCATCAAGATTCTAGATAGTCAAGATGTTAAACTTGCCCTTCTAGATATCAACATCCCAGAATTTAACGGATTTGAAGTTCTGGAATACATCCGGCAACATAATTCGGAAATGCAAATTATTATGCTATCCGCACGAATGAATCCCGCTGACAAAATCCGGGCACTCGACGCTGGCGCTGATGATTACGTCACCAAGCCGTTTGATTCCGGCGAATTACTTTCTCGTATTCGAAGAAGTCTTCGAATCCCCTCTAATAATGTATTACAATTGAAAGACATTATTCTCGATTACAAAAATCTCAAATTATCTACCGAAAGTTATTCCATCGACATCACACAACGAGAGGCAATGATTCTGCGTCTATTAATGAAAAACTATGGAAACATAGTATCCCGCGAAGATTTAATGAATTCCATTGATATGCGTGGCACCCTTTCAACCAGTCGCAATGTGGATGTACATATTTCGAAGCTTCGCAAGGAACTGGAAAGCATTCATTCAGAGCTCAGCATCTACACAAAACGCCAGGTTGGTTATACGATTAAATAGCTACCTAGCATCTTTTTTTAATTTCGAGGGAACATCGATGATTCAGAAAATTAAAAAGCAATTTGTACTCACAACAATTTTCTTATTTACAGCGGTATTCACCGTCATTGCTTTTGTCTATTCCACCTACAGCAACTACGGATTCTATCAAGATACTTACGCGGAATTGGAATGGCTATCGAATCAAAGCGACTTGAAAGAAGGCAACAAATCATTAGAGCAATGCTTTGATTTCGACATGACATACTTCGGATACAATCCGATTTATATCTACAAAATCAGTCCTAAGAACAAAGTTCTCGAAAGCTTCAGCATCGGAAAGAATTCGAGCATTTCCAAGGAACAACTTGAGGCATCTGTTCTAAATAAAATAATCAAATCCGATACCGATGATTGGAAATATCGTTCTGTCGTGTTCTATCACAATAAGCAGAAAGATGGCAATACACTTCTCATCGCGATAGATTGCCACAGCGGATACGAATGGTGGTACACCTCTACTGCCCTGATCCTATTCGTAGTTAGCCTAGGAATTATCACCATCATCGCCATTGGACTCAGTCATTTTATCGCAGAACCAGCGGAGGAAGCGCTGAACATGGAGCGCCGCTTTCTTTCCGATTCGGGTCATGAACTGAAAACCCCACTCGCTGGTCTTATTGTGAATTTGCAAGTAGCCGAACAACTCCATCCAGAGGACACGTCGATTACGAATGCAACAAAGGCAGCAACGCATCTTTCGGATCTCGTACAAGACATTTTGACGCTTTCCGTTACAGACGAAAAATTGGAACCCCCCTCACAGGAAATTTTCTCGCTTTCTGACACAACCAATGAGGTCCTCAACAATCTGGACAACCCGATTGAATTAGCTGGCCTTACGTTAACGGAGGATATTCCACCAAATATTTTCTGCCCCGGCAGCAAAGAGCAAATTCGCAAGATGATTACTGCCATCATGGAGAACGCCATCAAATACAACAAGCAAAGCGGAACCATCGATATCACTCTCCAGCTAAAAGCAAGTTCTGCCATTCTAACGGTTACCGATACGGGGATCGGAATTAGCGAAGAGGATTTGCCACATATTTTCGAGCGATTCTATATGGCGGACAAATCTCATAGTGGTAGTTCGACCGGTCTCGGACTCTCTATTGCCGAATCTGTAGTCCGGAAACATAACGGCAAAATCAATGTAGAAAGCAAGCTCGGCGAAGGCACAAAAATCACCGTGCATCTTCCAGCAAGAAGAGTTCGCCAATTTTAAGATAGATAAAAAACACAACAAAAGAGGAATAACGCATTGGGCGGTCGTTAATATCACCTTGCTGCGTTATTCCTCTTTTTAATGCCATTACAACAATAGCTTGAACCTGGTTGAATTAATTTATTTCACATTAATATGGATATTCTCCAGTGCTGTATGAAGCGTATCGACTGCCTCAGTCAGCGTCTTGCCTTTAGTAATCACATGGCCGATTCGATGCGGGCCCACATGGAATTTATGGACTTCATCGCCAGGCAAATAGTCGAACTGAACATCCACAATATCATCGTTCGAAGGATTGTCATTGCGTTGCGATTCGATAACGCCATCCTTATCGCTCGTCAGAAGCATACACGCATTTGGCACGCCAGCATTCTTCGCCTTCGTGCCCGGCATAAAGTCTACGTGTTCGCCAAGAGCGACGCGAAGTATCTTCTCGTAATAATCAAAGTCGTAATATAGTGCAACAAGTTCCGCCAGGCAAGTGGCACCAGAACGTCCGCCCACTTCTAAGATATAGCATTTCCCGTTGCTCAGGATGAAATCCGCGTTGATTGCGCAATTGTCGAGCTCCATCGCTTCGATTGCACCCGTCAATTGAATTTTAACATCTTCAATCACCTCATCGGAGAGGTTGTAAGGTGCAAAATGTCCAATCGGAACGCCAGTATCGCCATGGAAAACGTAGTCACCATGAGGAAGAATGAATTCCACCTTGCCGTTCTGAACATACGCCTGCGCGCCGAATTCCTCGCCCTCGATGAACTCTTCGATGATAAAGCAATCCGAACGAGTGTTATCGATGGCATTCTTTCTTGCGGCATCAAACTCGCTTCGGTTATCTACACGAGTAATTCCGCGACTACCCGAAGAGTCGATGGATTTGAAAATCAACGGATATTGGAGACCTTGAATCAATTCATCGTAATCTTCTCGGTCGATTGGAATCTGCCGGAACTTCGCCGTGCGAACACCCTTCGCTTCGTATGCTTGCTTCATAAGGAGCTTGTTGGAAGCAATTTCTGCTGCCTTTGCGGATAGACCGGTAAGTCCTAACTCATCACACACTTTACCGATGGTAATTACAGCAACATCAGTTCCGGTTGTGATGATACCATCGACATGTTTCTCCTTCGCTACTCGAAGAATTGCTTCATAATCCACCGTATTCTCGTATAGAACTTCATCTGCCAGTTCAAATCCTGGGTAATTGCCGGGAATACTGGTTACAATAGTGTGAATTCCCATACGCTTTGCGGTCTTAATGAGTGGCACCTGATAGATGCCCGCGCCTAATATCAATATACTCTTCATTATTTCTCTCCTAATTTTATGAAAACTTCATTCATCGAAGCCCGTTCCATGATAACACAAGATAACCCATCCTTCCAACTACTCCATCGGATAATTGAAGCGTGTTGCACCAAACCCAAGACGTAAGGTTAAATCGGACATAAGAAAAGAGAGAGGATTTCTCCCCTCTCTTTCGTGTTACTAATTACGAGATTATGCTACGCCATTAACGATGATGTAGTCCTCATTAGCTTCGTAAAAGTAGTTGGTATCTACGAAGATTTTATCTGCGCTAGAGAGATTTTCTTTAGTCAGAATCTCCTGATACTTTGCGTCACTTGCATCGAGCTGTACCCAGTTTCTCTTACGAGCATCGGATTCCTCATATTTATCATATTCGGAGTTGGATACAATCTTTGCATCGCGCTTTTCAACCGTTGCGGTACCGTGGTTGTCTGATTCTTTAATGTGGTCCTCGATATCCTCTTTGTAGTGGGAAACCTCGCCGTTCTCGTCACCGCATACAGAGCAGTAATAGGTTACGCTATGATTTTCTGCGATTTCTTCAGCGGACATACCGGTTACATTTTCGCCACAATCATCACAAACCTTGCCTTCGATCTTGTTCATCTCGTAAGCGGTGAGGTCATTCATCGTAACGTCGTTGATTCCAACATACTGTTCCGAACCCTTTACGGTCTTGCCATTAAATGTTCCCTGAGAATAAATTCTGTAAATATTTTCCTTAGTCAAATCGATGTTCGCGTCATAAATATTTACACCCAGACCATCGCTGCCGCTCATTTCCGATGCGGAAATAGTAGCAAACGCCTTGAATGTCTGACCACTATCTTCGGACTTCTCGATGACATATTTGAAGTTGCTTACGCCGGTTGCCTTTGCTGCGCCGTCAACGTTGATAACTGCACTAACACGGGTTCCCTCAGCAGTGCCGTTGCAATATTCTGTTACATCCTCTACATCCGGTGTTGGCATTGCTGCTACGGTCTGCTTAACTGTCTTGGTGCTGCTGTAAGAACCATACTTATAAGCAGTTACATTCTTGATGCTACGATACTTCTTAGCCAGCTTATTGTAAGACTTCTTCGATACATACTTCTTGGTCTTCTTGTTGTAATACTTCTTCTCCTTGTAAGTCTTGTATGCTCTTACCTTAAACTGATTCTGCTCAGTAGCCTTTGCGGATACAGAGAGAGAACTTGTCTTCTTAGAAACTCTCTTTACCAGTTTCCAAGAGCTAGAACCCTTCTTCTGATATACTGCATAACCGGAAGGAGACTTCTTCAGTTTCTTCCAAGTAACCTTAACCTTCGAACTCGATGTTCTCGATGCCGAAGAAATAGTGACCTTGGATGGAGCCTTAACCGAAGCGGCAAAGGTGCTCACCGTCCCGACCATCGGAACAAACGTGCATGCCATTGACAATGCAATAGACGCACTGAGGATGCGTTTCTTAATATTTCCCATTTTGATATTTCCCTTCCATAAATAGATTCATCGTTAGAAATATGTTACACTACGGCCGTTGTATAATTAATTGTACAACCGGTACCCCCCCGTCAAGTAGTTTTGTTGGAATATTTCACTTTTAATTTGTGCTATTCAAATTAGATTTTCTGCATTTTATTCATTCAAATTCTACCAACTTTAATTCAGTCAGAATGGCCTCGCACATTTGATTTTTTCGAAGAGTTGCCATAGAATTGTGAATAGCATGAAACACATGATTCTATGCAATGATGAGGAGAATCAACACAGAACCATTTTGGCAAAAGAACGTTACATTCTTCCGAACTAGACGAACATACTTGAGGAGATAATATGATTCGAGAAATAATGAAAGACCCGCTATTCCTAGCGCAGAAGTCGGAACCCGCTACGCCAGCAGATTTAAACGTTGGTCGCGATTTGATGGATACGCTACGAGCACACCGAGAGGAATGCGTCGGAATGGCTGCAAACATGATTGGCATTAAGAAGAATATCATCATCGTAAATGTTGGTATTATCGATATCGTCATGTTCAATCCAGTTATCGCCTCCAAGAAGAACGCCTTCCGGACCGAAGAAGGTTGCCTATCGTTGATTGGCATGCGAGAAACAACTCGCTATGAAGAAATCGAAGTCGAATATTATGATTTCGGGTGGAAGAAACAACGTCAGTCGTTCTCCGGCTGGACGGCACAGATTATTCAGCACGAAGTCGACCATTGCAACGGGATTGTCATCTAACGATATTATTGTGAGTGAATTCTTATCTATATTAACGGACATCTAATTTGGTTATCATCGAACATAAACTGTCATCTGATGACCCCATTGAAACGGAGTCGTTGTCTAGCAGCATCATCGGAAGTCTCGTAGGCTTGCGGATGCTGCTTTTACTATCTTCTTAGTAAAACAAATTGTAAAATTTAACATCCTATGTTACTCTAGAACATATTTTTATTTATTATTACTACACAATTTAATACAAGAAAGGGAGTCTTATGAAAAAGAAATCTTTTATCAGTAAGCTCAAGAACATGGGACCTGCGGCAATCATTGCCAGTGCGTTCATCGGTCCTGGAACAATTACCACATCTACCATTTCCGGAACGAATTTCCGCTTCGCGATGCTCTGGGCGGTCGTATTCTCCGGTATTGCTTCCATCATCCTGATGGATATTTCTTCCCGTATCGCCGCTTTCGGTGGCCACAGCGTAATTGAGACGACACTGGGAATGAGCGACAGCAAAGCTTGGAAGAACTTCGTAACCATCTTCATGGGGCTTGCGATTCTGTTCACCGGTCTTGGATTCATGGCCGGAAACGAAATCGGTGCAGCCAACGGTCTTGCAGACCTGACTACACTTCCAGTCGCTGTTACCGGTCTCATCGTTGGATTGATTGCAGCTGCAACAGTTGTATTCGGCACTCCGAAGCTGCTGGAACTCATCTGCCAGTTCTTCGTCGTTGCCATGGGTGTACTCTTCGTCATCTGCATGTTCATGTCTCATCCAGACTGGGGCAGCGTTGCAAAGGGTATCGTACCGAGCCTTCCAGAAGGCAGTCTCGTTAACTGCATGGGTCTGATTGGTACTACAATCATCGCAATCAACTTGGTATATCACTCCATGGGTTGCCAGGAGAAATATCACGGTGAAGAAGGATATGCGGATTCGAAGTTTGATACTCGTTTCAACGTAATCCTCGGCGTGCTCATGACATTGGCAATCATCATCACTGCAGGAACGGTTCTGTACGGAACCGGAACGGAAATTACGAATCCGGTAATTTTCTCGCAGTCTTTGCAGCCAGTACTGGGATCTTCCGCAAGAATCATCGGTGACCTTGGACTGTTCCTCGCTGGACTTTCCTCCAGTATCGCCACCCCTTACATGTGCGGTATGATTATTGCTCGACTTCTCCACTGGGAAGACAAGGACGTATGGCGCAAAGCACTGACTTGCTTCCTGATTGCATTCGGAACTGTTCTGGCAATGATGGGCAAGACCCCTACTCAGATCATCATCGTTACACAGGCACTCTCTGGATTCTTCCTGCCGTTCATTGCGATTTTCTTCGTAATCTCCGGCAATAACAAGAAGATGCTCGGCGAACACACCAACTCCAAGCTCCAGAACATTCTGGGCGGTGCCGCTTGCCTCGTTACGCTGGCAATGGGTATCAACATGCTCTGGAACAACGTAATCATGAAGCTCATCGGCTAATAGCGATTCATTGAAAAAGTTAGCGCTTTCGAGAGCTGCACTACGCTTCGATACATTTCAAGCACTCTTCATGAAGAATTCCTTACGAAGCGGCGTGAAATAAATGCAACAAATATGCGTATACAAAAACTCCTTACCGTCACCGGTAAGGAGTTTTTTCGTCCGATAATCGGACACTTAATTCATTACTGTAATTGCTTTTAACGGATTACATCTGTTCCCACGTATGGACGAAGTGCCTCCGGAACGACAACCGATCCGTCTTCCTGCTGATAGTTCTCCAGGATAGCAGCAACCGTTCTTCCGACTGCCAAGCCCGAACCGTTCAAAGTGTGAACAAATTCCGGCTTCGTATCGCGGTCTCTCTTGAAACGAATGCCCGCTCTTCTCGCCTGATAATCTTCGAAGTTACTGCAGCTAGAAATCTCTACATACTTGCCGTAGCTTGGCATCCACACTTCGATATCATAAGTCATCGCAGACGAGAATCCCAGGTCTCCGGCAGAAAGTCGAACAACATGATATGGAATCTCCAGACGCTTCAGAACTTCCTCTGCGTCCAGCGTCAGTTTCTCCAGCTCATCGTAAGATGTCTCTGGTGCAACCATCTTTACCATCTCCACTTTGTTGAACTGGTGCTGACGGATCAGACCACGTGTATCTCTTCCTGCAGAACCTGCTTCCTTACGGAAGCAAGGGGTGTAAGCAGTATAGTATACCGGCATTTCCTCGCCACTCAGGATTTCTCCAGCTCTCAGATTCGTTACCGGAACTTCAGCAGTTGGAATGAGGTATTCGTCCACGCCTTCTACATGATACATATCTTCCGCAAACTTTGGAAGCTGTCCAGTACCAGTCATTGCTGCGGCATTGACCATGAAAGGCGGCAGAATTTCCGTATACCCCTGTTCTTCCGTATGTAGGTTGAGCATAAAGTTGATTACGGCTCTCTCGAGGCGTGCACCCAATCCCTTATATACGGTAAAACGAGCGCCGGAAAGCTTAGACGCACGATCGAAATCCAGGATGTCGAGGTTCTCACCGATGTCCCAATGTGCCTTTGGCTCGAAGCTAAAGGTAGTCGGCTCGCCCCACTTGCGGATTTCTACGTTATCGGAATCATCCAGTCCATCCGGTACTTCTGGATTTGGGGTGTTCGGTACACCCAGCAGTGCAGTGTGCAGATTCTCTTCTGCCTCTGTTACCTTCTCATCCAGCTCCTTAATCTTATTGCTCAGTTCCTTCAGCTCACGGAACAATTCTGTCGTATCTTCTCCTGCTTTCTTGAGCTTCGGAACTTCTCTGGATGCTGTATTCTGACGGTTCTTAAGCTGTTCTACCTCTGCGAGGATTTCTCTTCTTTCGGTATCGTACTTGCGCACGTTCTCGAGTCCGAAATCTCCCTTACCGCGTCGTTCTACGGCTTCTTTTACCCCGTCAAAGTCCTGTCTGATTCGTTTAACGTCTAGCATTCCTTATTCCTTCTTTCTGAAAATTCTATTCTGACGGAACCTGTTCTTAGAACAGGTTCTTCTGATAATCGTTATACATGGATCTCAGCAGCTCGGTCAGGCTCTGGATTTCCAGTTCCAGTTCCGATGCCCGCTTGTAATCACCTTCATCCAGTGCCAGCTTAGCCTGCGACAAAATGCACTTCTTGCCGATATAATCCTTACCCAGCTTCTGACGAAGATCATTGACCTGACCCCAGTTCATGATGTCGTAATCCGTTGCGGAAGTTTCGGTATGAGCCTTCTTGCAGCGACGGATGAAATCCATGGTGTTTGGAATCAAACGATCGTGATATTCGGTGCTCCACTTGATGGTCATCTGTTCTCTATAAGATTTGATAATCAATGCGATGGTTTCATCTCCACCGGTCAACTTATCCATCTCATCCTTATGTGCATCAAATGCAGCAAAGTTCTCCCATACGGTTGCCGGTGCCTTGCCGAAGAGTTCTGCACGTTCTTCTGCAGTGTAATATGTGAAAACATTTTCCTCGGAACGATATTCGCGATCCTTCTCCAGATACAGATCTTCCTCGCCAGCCTTCTTGGAGATTGCCTTCTCCAAATCCTTCGGTGTACGCTTGTTCTCCAGTGCCGAACGGATACCATCCAGCATCAGCATGTAAGCAGAACCCAAAATCAGATAAGTGTTGGAATGTGGGTTCGGCGATCTCATTTCGAAACGAGTTGCCATTGGATTTTCTACATCACGAACCAGACCAATTAATACGGTTCTGTTACGGGATGGGCTCTTATAATCCTTTCCTAAGGAGGTTACAACGCAAACTGGTGCTTCATAACCTGGTTTCAGTCTCTGGAATGCATCGTGAGTCTGTGCTACGAACGGATTGAGCAGTTCGTAATTTCTCAGGATTCCCATCAGAGCACCGTATCCAATTGGGCTCATGAAATCTTCCGTGCGATCTGTTGGCTCGAAGAGGTTGATTGTCTTACCGTTCTTCAACTTTGCCATAACGCCCAGGTGTGTGTGTTC
>CAVFWT010000013.1:0-15215 GCA_963626305.1 bacterium
ATTCCATCCTCCAGAGATTCGACTCTAACGCCGCATTCTTTAAGCTTGGCAGCAATCGGACGAACGTGTCCCAAAATCCCATTCTGAATCAACACATCGCCACGTGTAATGGCCGCCGCCAACATGAACGTTCCCGTTTCGATACGATCTGGAATTACAGTATGCACGGAACCCGACAGTCTTTCGACACCCGTAATTCGAATGGTATCCGTACCAGCGCCCTTGATTTTGGCACCCATCTTGTTGAGCTGGTTCGCCAAGTCGACGATTTCCGGTTCCTTTGCTGCGTTCTCAATGATGGTTACATCCTTCGCCAAAGTGGCCGCCATCAAGATATTCTCGGTAGCACCAACGCTCGGGAAGTCCAAATAAATCACATCACCAATTAACCCTTCCGGTCCTGCTGTTAGAATGACGTGTTCTTTCTCGTCATCGAATTCCACCGTTGCACCCAGTGCGCGGAAGCCCTTCAGGTGCAAATCGATTGGTCTCTTTCCAATGGAACATCCACCCGGCATCGGCATCGTACATTTACCGCAGCGAGCAAGCAATGGTCCCATCACCATGGTCGAAGCTCTCATCTCACTGACCAATTCCGATTCCGCAACAGTCGTTCCGATGTTTTTCACCGTGATGGAAAGAACGCCCTTCGAAATTTCTTCAATATCCGCACCGAAGCTGGCGAGCATCTCCTTCATGACTTTAACATCTGCCAAATCCGGAACATCCTCAATTCGGCAAGTTTCTTCTGTCAACAATGTTGCTGCCATTAGCGGCAGAACCGCATTCTTTGCACCGCTGATTTGAACGGTACCATGGAGCGGTCCACTTTGATTTACTAGGATTTTAGCCATCTTATCTCCTTTGTGTACATTCAATAATCTATATATTCCTCGGTATCCTGAAGCAGACCGAGCGTATTTTTATCATGCATCAAATAAATACCAGATTGTAATTAGTTCGCAAAGAACCTCCCCGCGTAGTGCGATTAATGATTCTTTCTCGCCTTACGTGCCATCGCTCTCTCCAGCGATTTCTCCTCCTTCTTGGAACGTTTCTTATCGCGATGAGACTTCACTGCCATTGCGCCAGTACCAACACTTGCCACACGGCTAATCATAGAAGAATTCTCATGAACGCTCTCGACGATTCCCATTACCGTATCGGTGGCGTTATCGATTACTCCGTCAATCATTTCCGTCTTCTCTGCGGCAATTGTCGAAATTCGGTTCGCATCATCGAGGACTGTATTCAACTTGTCGAGCGATTTTTTCGCCTTGGAAGTCAAAGTCAACAGATATATCACGAGTGTGATTGTCAGGATCAAAAGTACCACAATCAGCAGTTCTGTCAGATTCAGCGAAATATTCATTTCCGCATACCTCCTTTGTCCATTGTAAAAATAAATTCTCTACGCCCCCGTTTCCGATGTTGCATCGGCCGAGGTTTCTCTTTCGTAAATATGTTGAATAATCTCCGTGTAGTCACCTGCAAGGTTTCGCACAGGAATTTCCGGAAGCACTTTGAGTTCCGGACCCGCACCTCGTATTCCGTGCACAAGCAAGATATTTGCAGCTTCACCCGGACGGGGAACAACCATCTGTAGTTCCTTCGGTTCAACATTATGGTTTCTCATCGCAGTACAGATATCGATTAATCGGTCCGGCCTATGTACCATGAACAGGTCACCGCTACTTTGCAACATTGTCGATGCAACACGGATGAAATCATCCAGCGTCGCCGTCGTCTCATGCCTTGCAATGTATTTATCCGAGGCTTCATTCGGTATCGCACCGCCCTTCCGAAAATAGGGTGGATTCATCACGACAGCATCAACCTTCTGTTCCGGATTAGCCAGTTCGGAAGAATTCAGATTCTGCACATCCGATTGTACAATGCGAATGCGATTTTCCAGATGATTTCGCTTAACATTCTCTTTCGCTCGCATTGCTTCGCTTTCTCTCACCTCGATTCCAACAATCGTAGAATGAGGGATTTTATGAGAAAGCACAAGTGAAACAATTCCGTTTCCACAACCGATATCACAGATTCGAAGTGCCTCCGTTATTGCGTTTCGGCGCGTTTGACGAATTCCGGTTCCGCCGGTCTCGCCAGCAGCAAAAGCCGCCAGTAAAATGGCATCAACCCCATATCGAAAGCCTTTGCCCTGAGCCAACGTCAAACCACCAAATCCGATTTCATCCAGGGTTGTTTTTTCGAAGGAAGAACTTCGTGCTGTTTTGCTTTCCACAGGATTTGACACGGATGTTTCATTCTCGTTCATGATGCCTTAGTCCTTCGTCAGTTTTTCGAGTTCGCGGAGGGTTTCTTCATCTAGGCCTTCCATATCATCGCTGACATCATTATTCGAATGTCGATGAGATTTCTTGCCTTTGCCCTTCTTGTTTCCGTTGTTATTATTGCTGTTGTTATTGTTATTTTTCTTCTCGAGACGCTTAATCTCCTGCTTGAAATAAGTTGTTACTTCCGAAGAAAGGACTTCGCGTTCGCCCTTTTCATCGTCCTTCTCTTTGCCGATTTTCCGAACGTCGACTTTGCCGTTGAAGAGGTCCACTTTAACGACTTTGGCGAGTCCATCCGGGGTCATAATTCGTTCCCCTTCATTTGGCATACCCTTACGCAGTTCCTGATATGTCTTGTTTTCAAAGTTCAAGCAGCACATCAAACGGCCGCAGCATCCGGAAATTTTCGCCGGGTTCAGCGACAAATTCTGCTGTTTTGCCATCTTAATGGAAACGGGCTGGAAGTCATGCAGCCATTTGCTACAGCAGAATGGCCTTCCGCAAATTCCAATCCCACCCAGCATACGTGCTTCATCGCGCACACCAATCTGGCGAAGTTCGATGCGCATCCGGAAGTGAGCCGCTAAGTCCTTAACCAATTCGCGGAAATCGACTCTTCCTTCTGCAGAGAAGTAGAAGATTACTTTGTTTCCGGTAATAGTATATTCCGCATCCACGAGCTTCATATCTAACTTGTGTTTACGGATTTTCGATTCGCAGATTTTCATTGCGGATTCACGCTTCGCTAGGTTCTCCCGATACTTCGCAAGGTCGTCCTCGGTCGCACGGCGTTCAATTGCTTTTAACGGTGCAACAATGTCCGAATCCTCTACTTCTCGGTTCGCAATGGAAATATGTCCCATTTCCATTCCCCGGCTTGTCTCCACAATGACCAATTCGCCCAGGCGGTACTGTTCCCCCTGAGGATCAAAATAATAGGTCTTACTTGCTTTGATAAAACCTACACCGACAATTTCTGTCATTAAATAAATTCCTCCGTTTCTATCCTCTTGTCCCATCAGCAGCACGCATTCTTCACGTTCTGCTCGCTTATTTTCTGAGTTGTAAAAACAGCCTTTTCAAGACTTGTTTAATTCCCATATCCGAGGAGAGATCGCGTCTTGCCTCTTCGATGCGAAGGACTGCTTCAATTCGTCGCTCCTTGGCCGCCGATCGCTCCAGTGCGTCTAGGAAGCGAAGTGCGGTATCTTTCGATACGCCGATTCGTTCCTGAACCATATTCCGATATTGAAAAAAATATTTCTGATTCCAAATTTCCATCCATACATCATCTTCCGTCGCTGCTCTGTCTCCACTATCTCGGAGAAGCACACATCTCGAACGAACAGTAGGAAGAAGATTCTCTCGCGTTGCAGTTGCAATGATAATCACCGCACCATCTACCGGTTCTTCCAGCGTCTTCAAGATTTTGTTCTGCGCAACCTCCGTGAGAATTTCTCCTGCATCAATAATCCCGACACGATACTTTCCATACGGGATCAAAGAAATTCGCTGCAAGAAAGGAAGAACATCTTCCTCCGCCTTATATGAAATTTTCTTCGTAGTACCTTTGCCTTGTGTCTTACTCATGTAGAGCAAATCGCGGTGCGCCCCATAAGAGTCCGAATCGCTGATATCGCCGATATTCTTACACGAATCACATTCGCCACAGGGGCGGCAGTCAATATCTGTTGCTTCGCAGAGTATCGTCTTTGCAATCTGGTGCAACATTTCCATGCGATATGAACCTTGCTCAATTTCCAAGATGTACGCATGGGCTAGTGAACCATCTCTCAGATTTCGTTTGATTTGATCCAGCACGCTCATCAGTTGCAAGTTCCTTCCTTGTCCATTCGAGTCAGGATTTGCTCCAGATGCATTCTCACTTGCTGTGCAATCTCGTCTATGCTTCCACTCGCGTCAATCCGAATGACACGGTCTGGGTTCTCCTTCCAAATATTGCGGTATCCTTCGTAGACTCTATAGTGGAAGTCGAGTTGTTCGCGTTCCATGCGATCTTGAACATCCTTGCCAATTCGGCTCCGCCCAATGGCTGGATCGAGGTCCATAAAAAACGTCAAATCCGGAAGTAGGCCATCCAAAGCGTATTGATTCACTGCAAAGACGTCATCCCCCAGTTTTCTTCCATATCCCTGATATGCCACGCTCGAATCCACGAAACGGTCGCAAATTACAATTTCCCCTCGTTCAAGTGCTGGACGAATTTTCTCTGCTACATGCTGTGCACGTGCTGCAGCGTAAATCAGCATTTCAGTGGTGTCTGCCATCTCTGAGTTATTCTTGTCAAGCAAGATTTCGCGGAGTTTCTCCGAAATCGGAGTTCCACCCGGTTCTCTTGTCAGCAAGACGGACTTTCCATTTTCTTCGAAAAACTCGCGCATTTTCTCAATCTGTGTCGATTTTCCAGCACCATCCGGTCCCTCTACGGTAATGAAAAGTCCTCTCATCATCTGCGCCCCCCATTCTTCTTGCGATTGTTATTGGATCGTTCTGCATTCGCCTTAATCTCCTGTGTGTACCGTCTCAGCAGATATACGCCAAGGAGAAAAATGGGTATCGTCACAAGGATTGAAAATATATATTTGAGTATGGTCATATTCTTTTTCCTTTACAGAATAATTCATATTATTATACCATAACGGCTCGTCAATGGATAGTACGGATTGATGTGTGCCGGCGTGCCGAAACTTAGATAAAATTAAAAGCGCAGCAGCCAAAACTACTACGCTTTTGTGATTTGTTTTGAATGAATTGTCCACGCGTATGCACAGCACAGAGTGCTGCTGCGCTTTATACGGAGAATCGGAAATCTCCGATTCTCGCGAAGAATGTTTTTACCCTAGTTATAAGCACTGACAATCTGGCTCATTTCCTGAACAGTAGAACTTGGTTCGTAATCGGACTCCCCGAAGACCTTCTGGTGAAGTTTCTTTACATCGGAAGCGAGGTCTGTTGCCTGCACGTAGGAAACCCCATCGACATAACCGGCTGTCTTATTATAAGGGAATCCCTTGCTGCTCTTGACGTCCATCTTTTTCAACTTCAAAGCATAACTCATCATATCTTTGTTGCTGAGGTTGGTCTGAATCTCTGGCAAAATCTTGCTTCCTACCTTGTAGAGCGTTGCCAAATCCATCTTCTTCGCCTTTGCAAGAATCTTCTTAAATACGATTCTCATACGGTCTGTACGCTTATAGTCGTCACCGACGCCCTTACGGATACGACCGTACGATACTGAAGCACAGCCGTCCAACGTCTGCTTGCCGGCTTTCGTCACCTTTGTGTATTTCTTCTTGCCGATAATCTTTGCCGTTTCCTTTGTATACTTGTTCAGCTCTTCAATTTCGTAATCCTCGACATTAATCTCCAGACCACCCATTGCATCAATCGCATCGGCTACACCCTTGAAGTTAACCAGTGCGTATTGATCAATGTCCAGGTCCAATGCACGGTTAATCGAAGCAATGGACATTTCCGTACTTCCGTAGTAATGCGCATGCGTAATTTTGTCGTAAGTCGAAGTATCTCCCATCTGCAGATAAGTATCACGATAAATCGAAGTCAGCGTGATCTCACTGGTGGAATTGTTGATGGATGCAATCATAATCATATCCGTACGAGAATTCTTTACATCGTTCAAATCTCTGGTATCTACACCCAGAATCAGAATGTTCGTATATCCATCTACCTCATGCTTGTACAAATTTGCAGAGCTGCTCAGTTCTGCACGGTTCACGGTATTCAATAATTTAGTTCCAGCCATTACCGCTGCGATTGCACCAATCAGCACGATAATCAAAGCAATCAGTATTGTGTTCACAATACGTCTGCCACGTCTTCTTCTTCGTGCTCGAGGGCTCAACACTTTCTTAGCCATAATATCTCCTCTCAGATTTTTGATTCAATCAAAAATTCCCGTATATTATATACTAACTGGGTTTTCAATGCAAATCGCATCGAAAAAAGTACAACTACTTCGCATCCATTGCATCTTTCCAGCGTTACCGAAACGTATCTTATTACAGGTAAAATGACCTTTCATTCCAGCATCTTCCCGACTCCGCTATTCGTCATCATCGAGTGCTTTTCGAATCTTCTCCACTTCTTCCTCAGCAAGCTGTTCCAGTTCTTCTGCCTTGTCAAATCCCTCTGTACTATCCTTCTGGAATAGGATTCGAATAGTTCGGAATATGAGCTTGATATCGAGAACCAGCGAGTAGTCTTCAATGTACATCAAGTCCAAACGAAGCTTATCATAAGCAGAGGTGTTGTAACGTCCATAAATCTGTGCATAGCCAGTCAATCCACCTTTGACCTTCTCACGATAAATAAACTCCGGAATTTCCTGAGAATACTTCTCAACATGTTCCACCCGTTCCGGGCGAGGTCCAACGATACTCATATCGCCCTTCAAAATGTTGAAAAGCTGCGGTATTTCATCGATTCGTGTCGCACGAATCACCCTGCCAACTCTTGTTATTCTCGGATCCTGATCAACCGCAGGGATTGGTTTGTTGTACTTCTCCGCATCGACAATCATGCTGCGGAACTTGAGTACATTAAATTGCTTTCCATTACGAGTAACGCGAAGTTGTTTGAAAAACACCGGACCGCCATCATCGAGTTTAATGCAGATTGCCGTAATCAACATGATAATTGATGCTGGTATCAGGGCAATCAAACAGAGGACGACGTCCATTGTACGCTTCATCATGCGTTGGCTGATGGTCAACCCCTTTCCATGAGTTACAACAATCGGAGTATCCAGCAAATTAAAATCATCCGCACCACGAATGATGATATCTGAAATTTTCGGGACAACATACGCATCAATTCCGTTGAAATAGCAATATTTAAGGATATTGTTTCTCTTCTTTCCCGGCAAGTCATTGATAATAACGGCATCATATCGATTAATTTCCGAAAGGATGTCGATAAAATCTTCCTCAACGGAAATCGCCTTCGAGATGTGGTACTGCGACAGTCTTGTGTTCGCTTTAAACTGAAGCTTTAGCGCATTTTCCGTACCATAAATCATGACCATGTTCTTCTTGGAGTGCGATAAGAAATAAATCTCCGTAAAGGCATAGCATGCTACCAGACAGATGATAAATTGCACCCCCGTAAGTTTCAATATCGGAGCAATTGGAATCATGCCGTTTGCGATCAGTGATAGCTGCCAATACGAGATAAAATTTGCGAGTAAGATAGACACCCATTGCGAAATCATTACATCCATTCGCTTCAAGTATCCCCAGCGGAACCCTTCCGTCCATACGAAACAGATAATTAAGAGCAGTGCATATAGCCCCGCAATGACAAATCTGCCTCGATGCTGCAACGGTGGGAACAAACTCGCATCGTATTGCACGCGCCAGAAATAATAATAAATCGCTGTTAGTACTGCCGTCTCAATCAAGCATTCCGCTTTGTCGACGACGTCATTTACATAAGAGTTATCTTTCAAATTATTGTTCATAGGATTACTTTCCGTTTAAATTCAGGTTAAATTCAATGTTTTGATTGCACTGTTAGACATAACCTTCTTAATTGTATAACATGCTACTTTATTATAGCTTAATTTAAGATAAAAACAAGGGAGTGTAAAACACTCCCTTATATAGATACTTCTTAATATTCGATTCGAACTGTTCAATTCAAAGGAGATTACGAGATGACGCGAATAACACCCTTAATCCAGCTATTCGTAAGACTATACGTCTTTTCCTTGACTTCTCCATTCTTTGTACTTCCGGTATTTCCTTCAATGGTGGTAATCACATTTCCGGATACGGATTTGACCAAACCAACGTGCGAACTCGAACCGAAAATAATGATATCTCCTGCTTTTGCCTTGCTGGTGCTTACCCAGATTTTCTTCTTATTCGCATAGGCGGTATACGATGGCACGTAGCCCAGATTACCGTAATCTTCAATATCTTCAATCAAGCTGTACAGTCCCGCCTTCTTGAAACACCATGTAACGAATGTTCCACACCACGGAGTGGCATCGCCATTCTTGAACGCAGTTCCGAAGTATGCAGTCCAATATTTCTTCCCCGTCTTCGTTCCAACCTCTGCCTGTGCAATCTTCATCAAATTATCACCGGTGGTCTTTTTCTGCGTCAGTACACCAGTAGCTGCAGCTGCATATGTCTTTCCGCTTACGGTAACTGTTTTGCTAACTGCGATTTTTCCACCGCTCTGTACGTAATACTGTTTGCCACTAACTTTAATAATACCAGCAGTGGTTTTGACGGCACCTGCACTATCGGCATAGTAGTAATAAGATCCATATTTAAAGAGTCCCGTACCCAGTCTGCCAGTAGAGAATGCCTTGTACGTCTTGCCATCTACCTTGAAAGTCTTACCCCAGCAGATTGCGCCACCATTTTGGATATAGTAGATATTTCCACTAACAGTAACAAATGTCGCTTTTGTCGGTACCGCACCTTTGTATGCGTAGTATTTTGTGTCAGAAACTTCAAAGAATCCATTTTTCAGGACACCATTGCTCGCTGCAAAGTACTTCTTCGAGCCGACAGTAAACGTCTTACCCGTGGTGATAACCCCGTTGCTTCCGGCATAATAATAATTTCCGTTATACTTCTTTACTCCAGCTGTAGTATTTAGTACCCCATTCGAATCAGCATAATAATACTTTGAGTCTTTTTTGAAGACGTTTAGACCAATGTGCCCATCTGCGAACGCGATATATTTGTTCTTTCCGACCGCGAATTGTTTGTCAAGCATAATACGGCCGCCAGACTGAACATAGTATTTCTTACTCTTATAAGTCACAAAACCAGCAGTCGTTTTTACAACGCCTTTCGAATCAGCATAGAAATGAGCAGTCGTTCCATACAGGAATACGCCCGTCCCCAGTCTTCCGTTGCTGTACGCCTTGTAAGTCTTGCCATTTACTTTGAACGTTCTTCCCACTTCTAGGCGTCCGCTGTTCTTCGTAATATAGTAATAATTACCGTTGTATTTAACGAAACCAGAAGTCAGACGTACAACACCCTTCGAATCGGCATAAAAATGGGCGGTAGTGCCGTATTTGAAAACACCAGCGCCTAATTTACCATTGCCAAATGCTTTGTATGTCTTACCGTTAACCTTAAAGGTGTGGCCAGTCGTAATTTTACCGCCTGACTGCACATAATAGCGATATCCGCCATTGGTTACAAATCCAGCAGATGTCTTCACCACGCCCTTCGAATCTGAGTAATAATAAGCATCATGATACTTATTCACACCGTATAGAAGATGTCCGTTTTTATCGAAGATGTACTTCGAACTCGAAATATTTGTCATCTTCGATGTGTAATACTTTCCAGTCGCATAGAAATAATAGCGGTATCCGTTAACCGAATGCCAGCCTTTCTTCAACTTCTTCATAGAGGAAGATGACGTTGTTGTCGATCTTCCGGAAACCGAAAGCGTCTTCGAATTATTCTGCGCGTTATCGTTATTCGAAGCACCATCACTATTGATGTTCCCATCGCTATTGATTGCGCCATCACTGTTGATTCTACCACTGTTGGCCGATGTCGCTGCACCTGCCGGAACAACAGAAAAAAGCACTAGCACTACTGCTAGCATAGTGCTTATTATTCTTTTTCCCAATTGTTTTCTCTTGTTCATAATCATATTCACCCCATTAGTTTACCGATAAAATTACCGATAATTTATTGTACATTATCGGTAAACCCCTTTCAAGATAAAATTATTATTTTTATCGGTTAACTGTGAATGCTGCACCAAAAAAATAACCGGAACAGCATCTACTGTTCCGGTTACCACAATATGTAGTCTTATTTGTCGCCTTGCAATACTTTATCAATGTCCTTGAGCAGCATTTGCGAGACGGTTTTCAGTCGGCACTCTGCGGCAGATTTCTCTCCGTAGAAGCCAAAATAAATTTTCAATTTCGGTTCTGTTCCCGACGGGCGAATTGCAATCCAGTCTAGGTCTCCGAGCTCATAAATCAGCACATTGGCTTCTGGCATCATATCGATGAAGTTCTTCACTTCGCGATAATAGAGATCCTGTCCAATAGAGCCAAGTTTACCATTCAAGTAACGATAGTGATTCATACAGCGTTCAATGGCCGCTTGACCGTCTTCGCCTTGGCATTTGATAGAAACACTGTATTCCGAAGCATATCCGTACAATCGATAGATGGAATTCAGCTGATCCATCAAATTCAAGCCATACGATTTCGAAATTGCCGCCATTTCGGCAATTGCTAGGCACGCTGCAATTGCATCCTTCTCACGGACTTCCGAATTAAAGAGATATCCGTGTCCTTCCTCGAAGCCGAACTGGAATATTCCAGTCCCCTCTTTCTCTTGATTCTTAATGTATTCTGCAAAGTAACGCGAACCCGTCAACGTCTCTTTGAGCTGGACTCCATAACGCTTGGCAATCACTCTTGCAAGGCGAGAAGAAACCAGTGAGGTGATGCAATATGCACCTTCCGGTAGTGTTCCACGTGCAGATTTCGTCGAAAGGATGTACTCCATTAAGAGAAGTCCAATCTGATTTCCGGTCAGCACTTGGTACTCGCCATTGCTATCTCGGACAGCAACGCCAAGGCGGTCGCCATCTGGATCCGTTGCCAAAATAACGTCTGCAAGAAGCGCGTTTGCATACTTCTTTGCAAGAGTAAAGCTCTCCGTGCATTCCGGATTTGGGACTTCTACAGTCGGGAAGTCGCCATTCGGTTTCATCTGTTCCGTTACTTCGAAAACTCTCTGGAATCCGCCATCATTCAATGCGCGGCGAACAATTTCGCCAGCAGAACCATGAAGCGGTGTATAGAGGATGCGCAGTCTTGTTTTTGCCGCTTCAGAGACGCCCTTCGAATCTCGCAAACCGCGTAGAACCTCCAGATAAGCATCATCCCATTCATTTCCAATATATTGAACAACGCCATCCGAAACATATTCCTCTAGAGACTTCGCCTCTTGAAGGAATTGGAAGATTTCATCAAAGTCCGGCATGTTCTCCTGAACTGCATTCGCACCGATTGGACTGAGCTGGCCACCATCGTTTCCATAGGCTTTGAAGCCGTTGTATTCTGGCGGGTTATGCGAAGCGGTAATCATCACACCGCCTGCAGTCCGATAATGACGAATTGCAAAAGAAAGCATCGGAACCGGTCGAAGTTTGTCTGAGAGCAGCACCTTCACGCCAGAATGCGCCATCACACGAGCGGTAATTTCTGCGAATTCTTTCGAGTGATTCCGTGAATCATAGGAAATAGCAATTCCCTCGCCCTCTACGCCAGCGGCTTCCAGGCAAATAGCCAATCCTCTAGCAGCTGCCGCTACAGTATAAATGTTCATATACGCAGTTCCTGCACCCATAATTGCACGCAGGCCTGCCGTTCCGAAGCGAAGATTCGTGCCAAAACGAGCCTGAATTTCCTCCGGGGAGCTAATCACATTCATCAATTCCTTGCGAAGCAGCGGATCGATGCCTTTCTTGTTAATCCATGATACATACCGCTGGATTTCTTTGCTTTGTTCCATAGGTATTGTCCTTTCAAATTTAGTTTCGTGGTTTGCATTACAGCAAACGCAATGCCACCGCAATTATTCTACGGTAACACTCTTTGCCAAATTTCTTGGCTTATCAATTTCGCAACCTTTTGCTTTCGCTACATAATATGCGTAAAGCTGAAGTGGTACGACACTCAACAGCGGTGTCAATTCATCCTTCGTTCTCGGAATATAGAAAACTTCATCGGAATGCTCTTCAATTTCCGTCTTCCCTTCCTGGGCGATGGAAATGATATGTGCATAGCGCGCACGAACTTCCTGAATATTCGACACCATTTTCTCGTATAATGCGTCCTGTGTAGCTAATGCCAAGACAATCGTGCGAGGCTCCATCAACGCGATGGTTCCGTGTTTCAATTCTCCGGCTGCAATCGCAAACGAATTGATATACGAAATTTCTTTTAACTTCAAAGAACCTTCGTACGCCACGCTGGAGTCTACACCTCTTCCGATGTAGAACACCTGATCTCTGTCATACAGTCTCTTTGCGAGTTCTTCGATTGCCGGTGCCATCTCTAGCACCTTCTCCAGCTTCTCCGGAATGGTCAGCATTTCTTCCACGAAGCTATTATACGCTTCGGGTTCAATCGCATCGTTCAGTTCTGCAAAGTACAGTGCCAGCAAGTAGAGGCACACCAGCTGGGTCGTATAAGCCTTCGTCGATGCAACGGCAATTTCCGGACCAGCCTGTGTGTAGAACACATCGTGACTCTCTCTTGCAACTGAGCTGCCCACTACGTTGACAATAGAAAGAACGCGCGCGCCCTTGCGCTTTGCTTCTCTTAGAGCCTCAAGGGTATCTGCAGTTTCACCGGACTGGCTGACTGCAATAAACAGCGTCTTGTCGTCCACAAATGGGTCGCGATAACGGAACTCCGAAGCAATATCCACTTCAACCGGAACCTTTGCCAACTTCTCGATGACATAGCGTCCAACCAATCCTGCATGATAAGCCGTACCGCAAGCAACGATGATAATCTTGTTGATATTCTGGAACTCCTCTTTGGTCAATTTAACAGTTTCCTGAAGTTGAACGTGATTCCGTTCGTCCAGATTTCTTGTCAAGGTTTCTCGGATTCCAGTTGGCTGCTCGTAAATTTCTTTTAGCATAAAGTGGTCATAGCCACCTTTTTCGGCAGCGCTGATATCCCAGTTCACATGCATCGTCTGTCGCTCTACCAATTGATCCGATTCGTCATAAATCTTCACATCATCTTTCGTAAGAACTACAGTATCTCCATTCTCCAAAAGATATACATCCTTAGTATATCTCAGCAGTGCAGAGAAGTCCGATGCGACGAAGTTGCAATCCTTACCGATTCCAACCAGAAGCGGCGCATTCTTGCGATATGCGACAAACTGGTCTGGCTGATCTTTTGCAACGACAGCGAACGCGAAAGTTCCCTTCATCTCAGAAATCGCTGTATCCAGTGCCCTCTTCAGGTCGTGGTATTCCTTGTAGTATTTACCGATGAGCATCGTCGCTACTTCGGTATCCGTCTCGGTGCGGAATACGTAACCTTCCTTCTCGAGACGCTCCTTGATTTCCACGTAATTCTCCACGGTTCCGTTGTGGACTACCGCGATGTTCTCATCCATGTCCATATGCGGATGCGCATTTGCGTTAGATGGTGCACCGTGAGTTGCCCAGCGAGTATGACCAATTCCCAAGTGTCCACCTAGGCGTTCGTCGCCGATTAGTTTCTCCAAATTCTTGATTTCACCCACATGTTTGCGTAGGTAAATCTTGCCCTGGTTCACTACTGCGATTCCTGCCGAATCGTAACCGCGATACTCTAGTGTTTTCAGTCCGTCAATTATAATGTCTTGTGGTTCCTTTGTTCCAATATATCCAACAATTCCACACATATCAATCTCCTTTATTCATCCCACAGATGTACCGGATAGTCGCCCTGCGCCTTCTTAGCTGCCAGTGCCTGGACAACGCCCTCTCGGTCTTCATGGTACGTTACGCCGTACCATTTATCATTCGAGTGAAGAACTTCAACCGAAGCATTGCCCTGATGAATTTCTTCGTCGACCATCGTTGGAAGAAGTGCTTCTCCTTTCAATGGATTCTGTTTCAAAATTTCATTCAGCGCTGCAACTAATTTATCTTGCAATACGCTGACAAATTCTTTGCCGAAACCAAACAAATTCATAGATACCGGCGTTCCTTCTGGAATGATTGAAACTTCGCCGGTCACACCGCTCTTACCGTAAATCTTTCCATCGTCGCGATAACCGACTTCGTGGTGTTCTTCGACGGAAGAGAGGGCCCCATTCTCTACGCGGCAGATTCCTCGAGATACCGTACCATTATCCGAAAGTGTGTTCTCGACAGAAAACCCGACCATACAATGGTGAGAGGCGTCTGCCTGATTCATCAGGTATTTGTAGATTTCTACGAAAGCTTCCTTACCGTAATAATCGTCCGCATTAATAACTGCGAACGGTGCATCGATGACATCCCTTGCAGCAAGCACCGCGTGGCTTGTCCCCCAAGGTTTTGCCCGTCCTTCCGGCACAGTAAACCCTTCTGGTAAGTCGTTCAAATTCTGAAATACGAAGTGTGTTTCATAGAATTTTCCTGCTCGAGAATCCATATGTTCCCGGAATGTTTTTTCAAAATCTTCTTTGATGATGAAAACCACGCGGCGAAATCCCGCCTGATACGCATCATACAAAGAAAAGTCCATGATGATGTCCCCTTCTTTACTGATTGGATCGATCTGCTTGGCACCGCCATATCGGCTGCCCATGCCAGCGGCCATCACAACAAGTATTGGTTCCATATTCACTCCTTTCGGCTATCTGTGTATTCTATCGGTTCAATTCTGCTTCAAAGCGAGCGCGAACCTTATCTTCGCCCATAATCTGTTGAATCGTCCACACATCCGGTGATTGCGCACGTCCCATAAGTGCGATACGAATTACCGTGCTGACGTGACCGACGTGTCCCTTAAATTTTTCCGGATGCTTCTTGTAATCCTTTGGCTTTGCTGCATATCCAAGTTCGGTTGCGATTTCACGAATCTTGTTGAACCAAGTTTCCTGATCATCCGCGTGATTATAGCTATCCATATATGCCTGTAAAATCAGCTTCGAATCTGCCGCCGCTTCTTCCGGGTATGCATCCTCGATTGCAAACGCTTCGTCGAAGAAGTAGCCGATGAATGTCATAATCTGTCTTGCGTATACCAAGTCTTTACGAGGTTTCTTATCATCGCGACCGAGATCCAGAATCTTCGTCAGAAGGTCCATATCACGGAATACATATTCATATTCCGGAGCGAACTCGTCGGACCAGGACTTGAGCCAC
>CAVFWT010000014.1:0-18330 GCA_963626305.1 bacterium
GCTTCTACATGATGAAGGAGCCTCTAAAATTCAGTGAGGACTACAGTTTCTTTGCTACACAGACTGGAAAACCTTCGGTGCTGATGTTCCTGAATTCCGGTTCGGCACCAGGTCATGAAATGGGTGTTCTCCACAATGAAAAATGCACCTTCGATGAAAGTGCGATTCCGCATGGTATGGCAGCGATGTGCACAGGAGCACTCCGCTTAATCAAATAAACTTTTAATTATATTTAATTATTTTTAGTAGAGGGTACGGATTTTACTACGAAGTGAAAGAAGAAAGGAGAAAACAATGACATACTACAATGCGTTCCTTGCACTGGTTATCGTGGCAATCGCTTATGTAATCGGTGAATGGATTTCGGACATTTCGAAAGCATGGATTCCGTCGGTATTAGTTACCGCAATTATTTTCTTGATTGGTTACTGGACGGTATTCCCAACAACGCTGGCAGATGATTCCGGATTATCAGCTTTTGCTAGTACAATCGGTGTAATGCTCTTCATTACCCACATTGGAACTGTAATCAGCCTAAAACAACTGATTGAACAGTGGAAGACAGTTGTCATCTGTCTAGTAGGACTTGTTGGAATGGTCGCACTGTGCTGGTTCATCTGCCCACTGGTAATGGACAAGGTTCTGGTTATTGCCGGACTGCCACCACTAACTGGAGGTATCGTTGCCGCACTGACCATGCAGAACGCTGCAACCGCTGCAGGATATAAAGAAGCTGCGGTATTCGCCATCGCAATGTACTCGGTACAGGGGCTGGCTGGTTATCCACTCACTGCAATTTGTCTTCACACAGAAGGCAAGAAGCTAATTAAAGAGTGGGGCGAAGTAAAGTCGACACTTTCCCAGGCAGAAATTGATAAAATGAAGACCATCGGTCTTTCAACCATCGGCGACGACAGCGATATCAAGAAGCCAATTCCACCACTGCCTGCAAGATTCAATACACCAGTGCTCATCATCGCAAAGCTGGGTATCAGCGTATGGATTTCTTCGCTGCTGGGTCAGGTTGTTACACAGGTTCCAACTATCGTATGGTGCTTGATTGTATCTGTTATCCTGACAAGACTTGGATTCTTGGATACCAGCTCGCTTTCTAGAGCAAATTCTTACACCATCATCATGTTCGCAGCTATGCTGAGTGTATTCTCCGGACTGAAGGATTGCACACCATCGATGCTGAAGGAACTGATTGTTCCGATGCTCGTTATGATTGTTATTGGTGTTGTCGGAATGGGTATTGCTGCATTTGTAATTTCGAAGATTTTCAAGATGGATTTCCCGCTTGCATTTGCAAATGGTCTGACTGCACTGTATGGATTCCCATGTGATGCAATCATCACCGAGAATACTTGCAACGCTCTGACAAGCGATCCAGACGAAAGAGGATACTTGATGAGCAAGATGTTCCCATCCATGGTTGTTGGTGGCTTCGTAACCGTAACAATTACTTCTGTAATTTTCGCTGGTTACTTTGCAACCCTGCTTGCTTGATCTGTAACATTTGCTGTAAGCTAGAATTAGGAAATTAAATCCGGACACTCTGATATGATTAAATCTTTAAAATTATATTGAAAAAGGAGGTGCGACTGCACCTCCTTTTTCTGTGTGATACCGATATTAATCAATCTATTCTAAATATGTAAGTGTAAACTAATTGTAGTGGTCAAGCATTTTTGTAACACCACTGCCTAATTTAGTTTAAAGCATGTGACCTCTTTTCATACGGTGTCAGATATCCATTGTATGAATGTGGCCGTATCTGGTTGTACCACCGGTAAGCAAACAAGCTGATTGCAGCATCAAGTTCCCTGACAGTCTTAAAACTATACTGGTAAATCAGTTCAGCTTTAAGCGTATTGTAATAGCGTTCCATCGGAGCGTTACAAATTCACTATACCACTACATACTATATTTTTTTTCAATGCACCTATTCAAACCTCGTCTATGACGGTATAATCTTATGAGATGCATTGAAAAAATAAATATTAAATACGATTGTTATCAAAAAAGTGATGAAACGCACATCCGATAAAAGTGCCTAGAAACACTTTGCGTTTCATTGTTCGATATGGTGTCGTCTATTAATTTAAGATAAGGAAATTGATTTGAAGATTCTAAGCAGAAAAAGATTGGAAAATAGAAAAGTATTGGTAATTTTATCCATTTTAGTTGCTGTTTTGCTGATTGTGACAGTCGGCATGATAATGGTTTCTACCATCGAAAAAAATGTCGTTACAAGAGTGAAAGATGAGTCTAAATTTTTGGCTAGTCAAGAGGCGGAATCTATTTCAAATGTAATCGATAATCAGTTCAGCTTTGTATCTTCTGTTGCAAATATGGTGGAAGACGGATTGGAATTCTCGAATCCGAATGATGAATATATTTTAAAATCATTGGTGGTAGGAAATCGGCTTTGCATGCTCGCATATGCAGATTCAAATGGCGATGTAATGAGTTATAAAGGCGAAGTATTTGGAAACATATCTGATCGCAAGTATTTTACGGAGGTTTTTTCAGGTAAAAAAGAATTTGCTTGTCAATATCTTCCGACAGCGGGTGAAGATAATACTCCAAGGGTAATTTTTTCAACAGCAGTAGAAAAAGACGGAAAAATCAAGGGTGTACTCTTTATTAGCAAAGAACTCGATATACTTGGAGAATCTCTATTTAAGCAATCCATGTTTAACGGGAACGACAGTTCAATGATTGTAGATTCTTCTGGAAAAATTCTAGCCCGAAATGAACGGGCAGAAAAAGAATATTCTAATGTTAAAAATGTAGGTGATATCTCTTCAGATATTCAAATAGAAAAGTGGCTAACGAAGAAAAAAACGAAGAACAGTATTTTTATTGGAAGTCATAAGGAAACCGTTTTAGCATATTCTTCAATTGGACAGAATGATTGGTATCTCATTTGTTTAATCGATACCAATTTAGCAAGACAGACATATGCAAAGAACTTGATTTCAATTCGAAAGTTAATAATTTTTACTTCAATTTGTTTTGCTTTAGCTGGTGCGTATTTTGTATTTTTAGTTTTTTTACAGTTACAAAATAATCGAAAAAAATATCAAGAATCGAAAATGCAATACAACCGAATCATAAAACTGCTTCAAAAAATCAATTGCATCATATTCGAGTACGATACAAGAACTCGAAAACTAGTGTCCAATGATTTGTTTGAGGAAACTTTTGGAGAGGACATGCACGATGACATGCGACTATGGGTTTCAAAACATCGTATCAGTCATCCGGAATTCGATTTCGATGGACTAATTCAGTTAATCAAATATGCTTCATTGCATAAAGAAACAGTATCATTTCAGTCAATTTACGAAATTGATGATTTTACGTACAAAATGCTGTCTGTTGTTATGATGCCAATCGTCGATACAAACGGAAAAATCGTCAATATATTGGGGAGTATACAAGACAATGGGGGAAAACATCCCGCATTGAAGAGCAAAATCGATTTATTAAATTATGTTCCAGGCGGTGTATATCGTACGTGCATAGACTCGCAAAGTTATGTGGATTTTGTAAGTGAAAAACTATGCCAGATGCTGGGGTATAAGTCAGAAGAATTAAATGGTCCGACCGGTCACATTTATAAAAATCTAATTTTCGAGGAGGATCGGGAACGATATTTAACATTCCTACAAGAAGTATCTTCTTCCCCGGGTGTTCGAGAGTGTAAGTATCGCCTATGTAGGAAAGATGGTACGGTCTTTTTCGTAGTTGATACAATGGAATCGGTTCAAAACGATTCTGGATGTATGCATGCTTATTCTGTTGTATTAGATTCTATGGAATTTAATACAAGGCAACAGATTAATAGACAGGAAATTCAGCATTTGAAAGAAACGCTAGAGACTCTTCAGATTAAAATGTCTGCAAGCCAGATGCAACCACATTTCCTGTACAATTCGCTTACTTCTATTCGTGAAATTGTATTATCCGATCCAACATATGCTGCTGATTTAATATATGATTTTACAATTTATCTTCGAGCTTGCCTTCGAGCAATGTCAAGCAGCGATTTGATTTCTGTTCAACAGGAAATCAATAATGTTCGTGCTTATGTCAATATTGAGAAAATGCGCATGGGAGATCGCCTTACTGTTGAATTCGACTTAACATCAAAAGACTTTGAAGTTCCGCCATTCACTATACAGCCTTTGGTAGAAAATGCAATTCGACATGGTATTTATCAACAGGGAGAGTTGGGGGGAGTTGTCAAAATCTCTACTAAAGCATATGAAAGCTGCAATGTGATAATCATCAAAGACAATGGCGTTGGATTTGATTACGAGAAACTGCGCGAAGAAGTAGCTAGAGGAAATCGGGATTCGATTGGCCTTGACAATGTATATACTCGACTAACAAAGCAACTTCAAGCACAGATGATTGTAAAGAGTTACATTGGAAAAGGAACTGAAATTGTTATAAAAATACCTCGAAAAGAAAAAGAAGAAATAATAGGTGAATAATGTGAAGGCGATTGTCGTAGATGACGAGCAATTGAGAATCCGATTCCTTCAATGGAGAATTTCTATCCGAATATTCTTGGGGGAAACCTATGCTTGCTGAGATTAAAGAAAGAGAATTAAACCGGAAAATGAATCTTTAAAAGAAGATTTTGAAAGACTGTATTGAAAAAGGAGGTGCGTCTGCACCTCCTTTTTCTGTGTGTGATAATACGAAATGTTCGAAGGTACAATTGAGCCTTGACTACATTTCTATAGCATTATCGTCGAGGTTTTCGCTGTTCGACGAGAATACTTCGCTTAACTTGCGCGCCCATACTGCTGAAATCGGTGCTACGATAATCATCTGAATAGGAAGCGCGATGGTGAAATTGTACGGAAGATACTTGAAGAACTCCCGAACTGCGGTACCGGCATCTACCCAAGTAATTACTACTGAGAATACAGTCATTGCGATTGTCATCAGAACAACCATACTGAATCTCAGAATTAATACTTTGAAATGCTCTTTGTCCTCGTGGTCCGTAACGTTCATTACGAGCCTACGAGAGAGAGGTGTGCAGATAGCCATGTCGCAGATAATACCCACGATGAATCCCAGTGGCAGTCGCTGAAGTGCAATCAGCCAAGATGTACTTGTAAAACAACCGTCTTTCACGCAATTGTTCAGTGCAGCCATCACATAAATCATGATGAGACTCATAATGAGACTTAGAAAAATACCTTCTTTTTTACTCTGTGGCATAAACCCTCCTTACATTTAACAGCCAAAAAAAAGAATGTCCCCGTACCCGTCTGACATCTGGGTAGGTGACATTTAATGTCTGCTTTCTCTTAACTTACGTAAATATTATAACACTTTTGCATTGAAAAAATCAAAGGCTATATGAGAAAAAATTTAAGAAAATTTATAGCAAAGAGGAGATGCTCGGACATTTCTGTATGACACTCCTATGCAGACTCATTAAGAAAAACAAATTGATTTATAAAAGAAAATCAACATTGCATATTGCATTTTGCAAAATGCAATGTTACAATCAAATCGTAAATTCGAATAAGTATTGAATGTATGAACTTATTAACTGTTGAAAGAGAGGTTGCAAGAATGAGTCAACACAAATGGCCTTATGCCAATGAAGTGGGACAGGAAGAACATCTTGAATGTGATGTTCTGGTTCTCGGCGGCGGTCTTGCCGGCTGCTATGCGGCAATCGCAGCTGCCCGCAAAGGACAGAGCGTAATTCTGATGGAGAAGGGCGCAACGAAGCGTTCCGGTTCTGCAGGAAGTGGTTTTGACCACTGGGAATCTGCATGTACGAACCCAGGATGTCAAGTTACACCGAAGGAAGTAACAGAAGCTTATATCGACGAGCAGGATCACTACAGCAATGGTATTGCTCACTACATCGAATGTCGTGAAGGCTGGGATCGTCTGCTGGATATGGAAAGCTTTGGCGGAAAGATTCGTGATACCGAAGATGAATTCAAGGGTGCTGAATTCCGCGATGATAAAACTAAGTTGATGTATGCATACGACTACACCAACAGATACACAATTCGTATCTGGGGTTCCGGATTCAAACCAGCACTGTATAAAGAGTGCAAGAAGCTGGGCGTTAACGTTCTCGACCGTACAGAGGCAACTGCTCTTCTGACTAAGAAAGAGGGAGAGAAGATTATCGGTGTTGGTGCTTGTGGTATGAACGTTCATACTGGTAAGTTCTACACTGTATCGGCGAAGTCCACGATTCTCGCAATGTCGAGACCGGCTAGAGTATGGCTCTTTAACGCAGACCTGCCAGGCCTTTGCGAGTTCCGTCCATTCAACAGTATCGGAAGCGGACATGCAATGGGTTACAGAGCCGGCATGGAATTTACCATGATGGAGAAGTCTGTTCGCGGTGAGTTCTCTGCGGCAGGCAGAAGCTTCCCAGCATACAGCACCGGTAACAACCATAACACTTGGTACGGCGCAACAATGGTAGATGCAAGAGGCGTTGAGATTCCATACCTCGACAGAGATGGTAACGAATTGAAGACTGTTTCCGAGCGTTTCAACCCAGTAAAGGGACAGAAGTTCTTCCTCAAGGGTGGTGTAATCGATGAGCCGAAGTATGAATACCGTGGACCAGAGACCATGTCCTTCGAGGAACTCGATAAGAGAGGATACAAGCTTCCATTCTATGCAGATCTGAGCAAAATGCCAGAGATGGAGCGTAAGGTAATCTGGGGAATGATGGTCGGCGAAGAAGGAAAGACCAAGATTCCAGTACTGAAGTATTACACAGAGAAGGGATTCGATCCAGAGAAGCATATGCTCCAGAGCTATGGTACTGGTTGGCAGTCCGCAAGCTTCCTCGGACAGGAAAGACAGCTGTTCGGTGCTCCGGGCGGAGTTATCACTGACTGGAACCTGATGACTAACTTGGAAGGCGTATATGCAGCAGGAGACCAGCTGTACGCAATGGACTGCGGTGGTGCCGCTTCCGCAACTGGTTATTATGCTGGACGTAAGGCAGCAATCCATGCAAGCGAAGTAGAACTTCAGGGCTATGATAAGCAGCAGGCAGAAGAAGAGAAGGAACGTCTGCTCGCGCCACTGAACACCGAGGATGGATATTCTTGGCAGGAACTGAACTTCGCAATCTCGAAGTGCATGCAGAACTACTGCGCCGAAGTGAAGTGCGAAGAACTCCTCAACGAAGGTCTCGACCTGCTTGATTCCTACACGAAGGATATCGTTCCGAAGCTCCACTGCGAGAATCCGCATGACTTGATGAGAACACACGAAGTGCTCGATATCCTGGAAGTTTCGAAGATGATTCTTGAGGCTTGCAAGATGAGAAAATCCAGCTCGGCTCCACTGTGCTTCCAGAGAAGTGACTATCCTGAAATGGATCCAGATGAAGATAAGAAGTTCATCACCATTCGCATGGAAGACGGCAAGGCAGTTCGTGGAGAAATTCCACATGACTATTTTGGCGACGTAGAAGAAATGTACGAGAAGTATAACCAGGATTATATCAAAGAGGAGGCACCGAAGTACTATGAGTAATAAAGAAATGTTCGCATCGGAAGTACCTTGCAGTGCTAGACCGATTACTTTTGACAAAGAAAAATGCATTGGCTGTAACTCTTGCGCCAATGCTTGCCCAATCGATGTGCTGATTCCATCTGAGAACAAGGGAGAATCGCCTATCGTTATGTATCCGGGCGAATGCATCTACTGTGGTGCTTGCTGCATGGAATGTCCGGTTGAAGGTGCAATCCATCTGGAGCATCCGCTGATCAACCGCACCAAGTTCGTGCCGGTAAAGTAAACATTGCCAACTGCTTTTAAAAGGAAAGGGACATAAAAAACTTGCTTTGGCAAGCGAAAAGATAATAGGTAAAAATTATGGAAGAGAAAAGTAACGTAAAAAAAATAGGCTTGCTCGCCTGCATTGCGACGGGCATTGGCGCAATTATCGGATCCGGAATTTTCGGATCCCTTCCATCCGAGATTAACGAAATCGGTGATGCGGTTGTTATTGCCTTCATTCTGGCAACCATCTACAGACTGGCATCTGCTTTCCCGGCAGTATATTCGTCATCGATTATTCCAGCATCCGGAAGCTTCTTCCTGATGCCAACCAAGCTGATTCACCCAGGAGTTGGCCTGTACATGGCTGTACAGAATTTGCTGCAGCCGGTACTGATTTCCGTATTCGCTGTACTGTTCGCAGACTATTTCGTAACACTGTTCCCAGCATTGGATGGACATCAGCGTGCAGTTGCGATTGTTGTACTGATTATCTACGGAATCATGGCTTACTTCGGTAACTATCTGTTTGCATCGATTAACTCGTTGATTGTAATCGTCATGCTGTGTGCAATCTTCTTGTACGTCGTAATCGGTCTGCCGAACATCGATTCCAGCAGACTGTCCCTCAGCGATGCAATGGGCACTGGCGTGAAGTTCACCTCCATTGGTGCGGCAGTATCCGTATTTGCATCCTGTCTGTCTGGGGGTTCTGCTGTATCGCAGATTGCCGATGACGTTAAGAACCCAAGAAGAGATGTGCCGCTGGCATTGATTCTCTCTCCAATCTTGGTAGCCGTAATCTACATCCTGATGTCCGTTGTAACACTGGGCAACATGACCGGTTCGGAAATCACAACACTTGCAGATGTTGGCTCCACGTTCATGGGTAAAACTCTTGTAACATTCTTCATCGTCGGCGGACCAATCTGCGGTGTACTGACATCCATGGTACCGGTTATCATGCTGACTTGTGCACAGATTCAGGCTGCTGCAGAGTGTGAAGTATTCCCAGTCGCACTGGCAAAGAAGAACAAGCACGGCGTATCTACCGGAATCCTGGTATACACGATGGCATTCGCAGCTGTCTGCGTTGCAACCGGTTCGTCCTTCGGCGTATTGATGACGGTATTCTCTGCCGTTAACGCACTGGCAGATATCCCAACTTGCATCGTACCGTTCTTCCTGAAGAAGAAATACCCACATGCTTGCAACTATGCCGGAATGAATTTCCCATATCCATTCATCGTTGCAACTGCAATCTTCGCAGCAATTGTTGCTGCATACCTGGCATACACTTCCTTCAAGTCGCTGGGTGCTAGCGTATACATGATTATCTTTGCTTACATGGCTGCCGCAGTCATCTACTTCATCATTCGTATCAAGTACCTCAAGGGCAAGGGCATCGACTTGATTGCAGATCTCAAGGTTCCTTACGAAGCTTGGGAAGAAAGAGAACGCGAATGCGCAGAGATGGACGCTGCGAAGTAATTCGTAACACATCTTCCAAGTGTACATCACGCCAATCAGAACAGCAGGAATGCTGAGAGGAACAAGTACCTTACAACTACCTCTATAGAAGACATAAGTCAAAGAGCAGAGCGGTGGAGACTACCCCTAGAAACCACTCTCACAGAAGAGCCAGATTCGGAATAACCGAGTCTGGCTTTTTCTGTTACCGAATCTTAATGCAATCCTAATAATCTGTGAACGGTATCTTAATATGCGATTGCTAGAATGATATTCGTAATAAACCGAAATACAGGAGAACCGAATGGCATATAACGTAAATTCATACTATATTTTCCTCCTGATAGTCATGCTGGCATATCAGCTGACGCCGAGAAAGAAACGCTGGTATATCTTGTTAGCAGCAAGCATTGCCTTCTTCCTTCTCATCAGCAAGCAACTCATTATCTGGTGCTTGATTACCGCAGGAATTACTTATGGAATAGCGAGAATCATTGATCGTTATCAATGTGAGCTAAAAACAATTAATCGCAAGGACAAAGACGCCCGAGGAGCTGTACAGCATCGAATGAAACGTATACTGCAGCTCGGACTCCTGGGGACAGTCGGAATACTGGTGGGACTCAAATATACTGCTTTTACCGTGGAGACTGTGCAGAAAGTAATTCGCCAATTGGGTGGAACGACGTCTTTCTCCATCGGGAAAATTCTCGTGCCGGTGGGTATTTCATTCTATACGCTACAGGCAGTCAGTTATTTGCTCGATGTGTATTGGAAGCGAGAGAAGGCGGAGACGAATTTCTTACGGGTTCTCTTGTTCCTAACGTTCTTCCCGACGCTGATGGAGGGCCCGATTCTGCAATGGAGTGATACGAAAGACACGCTCTACGAAGGCGAGCCGATTACGTGGGAGAGCTTCTCGCAAGGTGGCATCCGAATTGCGTGGGGCCTCTTCAAGCGAATGATTATTTCGGACCGTCTAAATACGGTAGTGACGATTCTTTATCTTCCGAAAAATAAATTTACGGGCATTATGATTCTACTGACAGCAGTGGTGACGACAATTCAGCTCTATTTCGAGTTTGCAGGAACGATTGATATCGTCATTGGTTCCGCGCGAATTTTCCAGATCCGGCTGCCGGAGAATTTCAGACAGCCGTTCCATTCGCAGAGTGCCGCAGAATTCTGGCGGCGTTGGCATATTACGCTCGGTCGCTGGTTCAAGAATTACATTTTCTATCCGGTGACAACGTCGAATCTGGTGAAGAAGTGGAACAAGTTTGGTCGTAAGAAGTGTGGAAAGTACATCACGATGGTTGGAACCAGTGCGATGGCGTTATTTCCCGTCTGGATTCTGAACGGACTCTGGCATGGCCCGAAGTGGCCCTATATTCTATACGGAATCTATTATTTCATCATCTTGTTGGCGGAAGTTGCACTTCAGCCGGTGGGAGCATGGATGCGGCGGATGATTCGCGTATCGGACGATAATATTTGGATTCAGCGCTGGCACATGGTTCGTACGTGGGGAATCATCATAACTGGCGAGATGCTGTTCCGAGCAGTATCCTTCCGCCAGTTCAAACGGCTGGTTTGCAGTCTCTTCGTCGGACCGTTCATTCCGGACCGAATCGTGTCGAACCTCATGAGCCTGAAGTTAGATTTAGGTGATTGGTTTGTCGTGTTAGCGGGAATTATCATCGTATTCGTGGTGGAATATTTTCTCGAAAAGAAACCGGACCTGCTCGAAGAAATTCCGGCTCTGCCCATTGTTCCTCGCTGGAGCATCTATTATGCGACGATTATCGCAATCCTGGTGTTCGGAGCGTATGGGGCAGGATACCAGACCGTAGATTTGATCTATGCAGGATTCTGATCTGTCTAACGGAGTGATATGTGGAGCTATGTAAATGGCTCCAGCCGTGGCGAATCGGTGTAAGGTGCTCGCTAATTAAGAAGAAAATGAACTTGGTTTTAGCCAGTTCGTAATTACAATTAAAGAGGTATTTGTATGAAAATAACTCCCAGTACGAAGCGGGGGATTCTCTTCTTCGTCATCCTGTTTCTATTTATATTTATCCCCGGATTGATTCTGACACCCTCCTTTGTGTCGAAGAATAATCTGGGTGTGGGGCGTAATGCAGTCTATTCGCAAATTTCAACCGAGGCACCACATACGATTGATGCCTTGATTATGGGTGACAGCGAAAGTTACACCAGTATTTCGCCGATGCAACTTTGGAAAGACAAGGGGTATACTGTGTATGCTGCCGGCCAGCCGGGGGCGAATCTGGGGGACACGCTCAGCGTGCTCAAACTGGCTCTAAAGACACAGAAACCGAAAGTCATCTTGCTGGAGAGTCACAATCTGTTTCGTCCGAGGAAGAGCGAATCCGTGCAGAAGCAGTCGGCGATGGCGGAGACACTCTACAGTATTTTCCCGGCACTGCGATATCACAGCGCGTGGAAACACTTCTTCCCACAGCGCATATCGAAGCATTACAAGGGGTTCAACGTAAATGGCAATTGCAAGCCGTACCGTGGCAGCGAGAACTACATGGAATCCGACAAACTCAAGGATGTCATCGAACCAGCAAATCTATGCGACTTGAATACCATTCGAAAGCTTTGCAAGAAGAATCATATTCAGTTGGTGATCTATTCCGCACCCTCGCCGAAGAATTACAACTATCGGCGGACGGATCGCGTTCGCGAAATATGCATGAAGTATAAACTCCGATATCTCGATTTCAACAGCATGACGAAGGATCTCGGCATCAATTGGAGCACGGATACCCGCGATAAAGGCGACCACTTGAACATCTCCGGTGCTGTCAAAGTCACGGAGTTCATGGAATATTATTTGGAACGAAATTTTCAGCTCAAGGATCACCGCAAGGATAAGCTCATCGCAAAGAAGTGGAATAAGACATACGCAGCGTACGAAATGGCGACGGAGAAGGACTTGAGTAAAATCTATAAGAAAGGTGTGTAACTGGATGAGAAGCAAACAAAATGCAAATAAAACGATTCTCGACTATTTCGAAAATACAGCAATTCTGAACCGAAAGCGCATTGCAGTCAAAGATCCGAATGGCGAACTGACATATGGCGAACTCTTGGAGAAAGCGCAGCGGATGGGGACCGAAGTGGCGAAAAGAATCTACGGCTATGCAGGGACATCCGAGAATGCAAGCGATAATGGAACGACTGCTCAGCCGATTGCGACGGGACAGCCGGTGGCTATTTTTGCCGACAAAAGCTGTGACACCTTATCGGCGATTCTCGCAACCATCTATGCCGGTGGTTTCTATGTGTGCATCAATCCGGAACAGACAGAAAGTAGAATCGCGAGTATCCTCGGCGTTCTCGAACCGAAATTAGTCATCGTATCGGATGTCTATCAAGAGAAGCTACAGGCATCTGGATATGACGGAGAACAAATGTCTATAGAGGAACTGCTCCGAAAACTTGAAGAGCAGCAAGCAGAAGCGTCGGAAACACTTCTTCGCGAAGTTCGGAAAGCGATGCGAAACGATAATCCGCTGTATGGGATTTTCACCTCGGGATCGACCGGAACCCCGAAGTGTGTATTGGTCGAACATCAAGCGGTTATTGATTTTATCGGGCACTTCGTGTCAATCTTCGGGTTTAATGCGAAGGATATCATTGGTAATCAGGCACCGTTTGATTTCGATGTGTCGGTCAAAGATATCTATTCCGCCTGGTTCACGGGAGCGGAACTCTTACTCATCCCACGTGAATATTTCTCAACGCCCCCGAGACTCCTGGATTACATCTGCGATAATCATGTGACCAATTTGACCTGGGCGGTATCGGCACTTTGCCTAATTTCTGGACTGAAGGGATTTGGTTACCGCGTGCCGAGAGACTTGAAAAGGGTGCTTTTCTCTGGAGAAGTGATGCCGATTCGCCAGCTTACCATCTGGCAAGACAATCTTCCGGACACGGAGTTTGTGAATCTCTACGGCCCATCTGAAATCACTTGCAATTGCATGTATTACCGTGTGCAGAGGAAGTATGCGAAAGATGAGAAGCTTCCGCTCGGAGAGACATTCCCCGGACGGAAGGTGATCCTTCTGGATGAAGCAGATCAGCTGGTAACGAAACCGGGCGTACCCGGGGAAATCGGTGTGCTGGGTGAATCTTTGGCACGCGAATATTACCACAATCCCCAGCAGACCGCATCGCATTTTGTGATGTATCCGGATGAAGACGGCGAGATGAAACGGATGTACCGTACCGGTGACCTTGCGGTTCAAGACGAAGACGGAAACCTCTACTTCGCTGGACGCAAAGATTTCCAGATTAAACACATGGGTCATCGAATCGAGCTGGAAGAAATTGAACTGCAGTTGAACGCGCTGGAGGATGTGGAGCGAAGCTGCTGCTCGTATGATTCGAAGCGGAGCCGATTGACGGCATATTACACAGGCACTGCTGACAGGGAATCGGTACACAGGCGCCTCAAGGAGAAACTTCCCGCTTACATGATTCCTTGGAAATTTGTACACGTAACCGCTTTTGAACTGAACAAGAATGGTAAGATTGACCGCAATGTTCTTGGCTCCCTGGAGGTAGAAGAATGAAATTAACCGATGACAAACTGCGAATGGCAATTGGGAAATACTCTACGCCGCTGTATATCTTTGATGAAGATGAATTGCTCACTCGCTTTGACTATTTCCGTGAGTATCTCGGCAAAGACATCGGTCTGACATTCTGCATGAAGACAAATCCATTCCTGACGAAAGTATCGCTTGCAGAAGCAGAGCGTATTGAAGTTTGTTCGGATGGCGAGTTTCGCCTCTGCCGAGATCTCGCAATTCCGCCGGAACGGCTATTGATATCCGGCGTTCTGAAGCGTGAAGGGGACCTTCGAGAAATCATACACTACGGCACCGACAAAGCCATCTACACGGCGGAATCCGAATCTCAGCTAAAACTAATGAATCAAATCGCTTCGGAGCAAGGTTACAAACTCTCGTTACTCCTTCGTTTAACTTCCGGAAATCAATTCGGAATGGATGAGGAGACCATTCTTCAATTGATTCGGCAAAAAGAAAATTTCACTCATCTGGAGTTTGTCGGCATTCATTTCTTCTCGGGTACCCAGAAGCACCGAATTGCCAAACACCGAAAGGAACTCGAGAAACTCGATGCATTTTTTGAACGGATTGAAGAAGAGACGGGGGTCTATGTGCCGATGCTCGAATATGGAACCGGGTTTGGGGTACCGTATTTCGACGGGCAGAAAGAAGATGTCACATCGTCAGAATCCTTAATTGAATTCCGCAAGATGCTCACCAATATGAAATGGAAAGGCAAGATTACGCTTGAGATGGGACGAGCCCTTGCATATCAATGTGGCAGTTACATTACGAAAGTCTGTGATGTGAAGAAAAACGATGGCAAGAATTACGTCATCGTCGACGGTGGAATCCACCAACTTCATTACGATGGACAGATTCGAGGGATGTATCTGCCCGAAATCCAGCATCTTCGAAATTCTGCTAGAGATGCGAAGAATGATTTTCGAGACAATATATGTGACAGCGTGAAGAACAATCCGGAAGATGATTTCAAGGAATCCCAGCATTACACAATCTGTGGATCTCTATGTACCGTCAACGATATCATCACCGCCGATTATGTATCCTCGGAAATCCGAAGCGGAGATTATCTTGTTTTTGGCAAGTCAGGGGCGTACTCCGTCTACGAAGGTATGAGCTTGTTCCTGAGTCATGAACTGCCCGGCGTGGTTCTCTACAGCGAGGCAAAAGGCTTCCGCGAAGCGAGGAAACAACAGCAGACGTATCGATTAAACATGCCAAATGTGAGTGAATAAGGCTTTCTAAGTATTCAAATATATATCAAAATATAACAGCGCAGATGCGCGAGGAGGAAAAAATGAACGAACTACTTGAAATTCTGAATGAAATTGACGACACAATCGATTACAATGAAGAAAAGCACCTGATTGATGATCATCTGCTGGATTCATTCTCCATTATTTCGCTGGTGGGAGAGCTGGAAGAGACTTTCGATATTTCCATCGAAGCGGCCGAAATGACGGCAGAAAATTTCAATTCCGCAGAGAGTCTCTGGGCAATGGTGCAGAGATTGCAGGAAGAAGCATAGGAGGACAGGAAGCGTAATGCGACAGAATGAGGACGAAGCAGAGAACAGAACTGTATTGATTGCAGAGGATGATGAAGATATCATCCAGGTACTTCGGCTATATCTGAAAAACGAAGGATATCGCGTACTTAGCGCCACAGATGGTGCGAGTGCGTTAGAATTGGTGCGGACGCATAAGATTGACATCGGCATCTTCGATATTCTTATGCCGAAAATGAATGGCTATGAACTGGTCCAGAAGGTGCGGGAATTCTGTAACATTCCGATTATCATTCTCTCCGCGAAAAAGGATTATTCAGACAAAATTCTTGGCTTGGATCTCGGTGCCGATGATTATTTGACGAAACCGTTCAACCCACTGGAAGTTGTGGCGAGGGTACGTTCGGCACTTCGACGCTTCTACAAACTGAATGATAACGTGCAAGAGTCGGATTCGGATGAACTCGTGGCTGCAGATCTTCGCATCAAGTTGTCGACACACCAGCTCTTTCGAAACGGTGTTGAAATTCCGATGACGCCTTCGGAACTCAAAATCCTCGAAATCCTGATGCGAGAACCTGGACGTGTTTTTACAAAGATTCAAATCTACGAGTATCTCAATGGGGAATATTTCGAAAACGACGAGAACACCATCACTGTCCACATTTTCAATCTGAGAAGTAAGCTAGAAGAAGATAGCCACAATCCGAAGTACATTTGCACGGTGCGCGGAATCGGTTACAAATTCGGGGAAGGAAATAGATAAAAGCATGAGAGGGGTGCGCAAATATAAGCGGAAAAGTCTATATGGATTGATTGTTCAGAGTTTTATTGAACTGCTTTCGATTGTGCTTCTAATGGTGCTGATTCTCCTTTGCGTCAACTGGTTTGTTAGCTATGAAGCGGTTCATATGCCGAAAGCATACCGAATCGATGAGTACAGCAAGCAACTCAAGACAGAGAAATATAAAGAAATTCCGGTATGTAAGATTTTTGGAAAACACGGATATCTCGAAATCTTAGATGAAAATGCAAAAGTCATCTATTCTACCAGCCCAAAGAAGACTACATATACGAAAGACTCAATTCAGCTAATTTCCGGAATAAACGATAGTTCCGGTTATGGGGTCCAGCGAATTGGCACGAAGTATGATGTCAGTAATGGCGGAATGCTTCTGATGGAATACCGCTGGAATAAGAAAACGGAACGAGAAGAATTGGTGGGCTTGGCAGTACTGGACTCGAAGCGAAACATCAAATATTCCACGTTATCGCTGAATCGGAAGAAGCTCACGAAGAAAGAATTGCAGCTGGTTAGTCATAGCGACAACTGGAACAATTTCCGAGGGATTGGTATTTCGAAATATACTTTTACAACATCCGCTGGGGAGAAGCGCACGGCACTCATTCATGCAGAAACGATTTCGTCGCAGAGCGAGAAACAATCACAGATGGCGTTCCACATCAGCGTACTCGTGTTCATTATTACGGTTATTCTGGCGATTGCGCTGACGGGATTCCGGTTGATGAAACGGTTGCGTACGCCACTCAAAGAAGTGCAGAACGCAATCAATGAATTCGGGGAGAATGCTGACAAAGTTGAAATTCAGAGTAATGAAGTCATTGAATTTGCACAGCTGATTTCGAGTTTCCACCGCATGGAACGAAAGCTTGAGCTGGAAGAAGCGATGCGGAAAAACTTGGAGGCGCAGAAACATCAGATGCTGGCAGGAATTTCTCATGACATGAAGACACCAATTACGGTTATTCGCGGTTATGTAGATGCCATTCGAGATGGCCTCGTTTCCCCGGAGGAACAGGATCAATATCTCCAAATCATTGAGGAGAAAGCCACGGATATGGCGAACCTCATCAACAGCCTCAGCGAATACAACAACGTTGAACATCCGAATTTTGCCTACGATTTCCAGGAAGGAAATTTGACCGAGTATTTGCGTGAATACATCGCATCCAAATACCAGGAGCTGAGCTTGCAAGGATATATTATCGAAGCGGATATCCCGGAAGAGCGAATCATGGCATCCTTTGACCATAAACATCTCAAACGCGTCTGGGAGAACATCATTGGAAATTCCGTCAAATACACCTGCGCGGGTTCTACGTTGTACGTCTCGCTCTCGCGGAGTGATGCCAATGATACCGCAATCATCCGAATCGGTGACAATGGAACAGGACTTCCGGCTCATATCAAAGAACATGTTTTCGAGCCGTTTGTGGTGGCGGAATCCGCACGAAGTAACGGCCAAGGGACTGGCCTTGGGCTGACTGTTGCGAAGGACATCGTGGAAGCGCACGGTGGCAGTATCCGCATCGAGGACACTCCGGAACAATCCGGACTCTTCTACCACATCGAGCTCCCGATAATCCCAAATTAACAAATTAGAAAAACTTTTCGAGAATTATCGAGGAAAATCGAGAATCTTCGAGAAATATCGAGAATTGTCGAGAATATTCTAGAATGTTCGAGAAAAATCGGGAGGAATCGAGAAAATTCTCGATTTCTCTCGATTTTACAAATCGCACATTTCTGTCCTCGGAACATAGAAAGGAGAACATCGATGCATCCACTCACTGAACTCATTCGAGACGATATGAAACCGGCCCTCGGGGTAACAGAACCGGGGGCAATTGCTTATGCGGTTTCCACGGCACGTTCTCACACGAATGGCGAAATCTGCAGCGTGGAGCTTCGCCTGAACAGTGGCATGTATAAGAACGCTTATACATGCGGGATTCCCCACAGTTCCCATTTCGGAAACCTCTACGCAGCTGCGCTGGGTGTTGTGGCAGGAAAACCAGAACTCGGGTTGGAGAGCCTTCGCGACGTAACGGAAGAAGACAACAAAGCCGCGGAAACTCTCGTCCAGTCTGGCAAAATCACCACCACTATGT
>CAVFWT010000015.1:0-12261 GCA_963626305.1 bacterium
CTCGGAGATCTTTCTTATAATTTCGAAAAAATTCATAGAATAACTCCCCTGCTGGCGTTAGTTTTGTATTCTTATTATTTCGAATGAAAAGTTTTGAACCCAATTCCTTTTCCATCATCGAAATTTGCTTTGAAATCGCAGGCTGCGAGACGAAGAGTTCTTCTGAAGTCTTCGTAAAGCTGAGATTAGTGGCTACCGCCATGAAGTAATCTATCTGTAAATCGTTCATGAAACATCCTCCGAAAAATGTAATCGAAAAAATAAAATTCCTCAGCTCAAACGGTAAAAAAGCAGCTGAGTTGGACAGCTGCTTTTAAAAAAATCGAAAGAAATAAATTAATGATGGAACAGACGGAATCCGTTGTAACACATAACCATTCCATATTTGTTGCAAGCTTCCAAAACGAGATCATCTCTGGTTGATCCACCTGGCTGTACAATGTACTTTGCACCACTTGCTTTTGCACGATCAATATTATCCGCAAATGGGAAGAATGCATCCGATGCGAGTACAACACCGTCTACCTGATTCAAAAGAGCTCTCTTCTCTTTCAAAGTGAAAGGCTCTGGCTTTGTCTCGAAAAGTTCGGTCCAATCAATCTCAACGTTCGCTTCAGGTGTTTCTTCCATTGCAATATAACGATCGATAAAGTTGTCTTTATTTGGTCTCTTCGTTCCGGTTTTCCAAGGAAGATTCAGAACCTTATCGGTGAGACGAAGTTGCCAATTATCTGCCTTACTGCCAGCCAAACGAGTACAATGAACGCGTGATTGCTGACCAGCACCAATGCCAATTGTCTGACCATCATATGCGAATGCAACTGAATTGGACTGAGTATACTTCAGCGCAATCAGTGCAATTAGCATGTCTTCTTTTGCTTCCTGTGGAAGTTCTTTGTTGTCGGTAACGATGTTTTCAAGACAGCTCATATCAATCTTCAAATCATTATGACGCTGCGTGAAGTTTACTCCATATACTTGTTTCTCTTCTAATTCAGGTGGTTCGTAATTCGGATCCATCTGTAGAATCAGATAATTTCCTTTCTTTTTCTGCAGAAGAAGATTCATCGCTTCTTCCGTATATCCAGGTGCAATGACACCATCCGATACTTCTCGCTTAATGAGCTTTGCACAAGTTTCGTCGCAGACATCACTGAGCGCGATGAAATCGCCAAAAGAACTCATTCGATCCGTTCCTCTTGCTCTCGCATATGCCGTTGCGATTTCAGAATCATCAAGTCCATCAATATCATCTACAAAGCAAGCTTTCTTTAGACGATCACTCATCTTACGGCCAAGCGATGCAGAAGTTGGACTAACATGCTTAAAGGAGGCCGCGGCAGCTTTTCCGGTTGCTGCTTTAAGCTCCTTTACGAGCTGCCAGCTGTTTAAAGCATCCAGAAGGTTGATGTATCCTGGTTTGCCGTTCAGAACTTTGAATGGCAAATCGGAACCATCTTTCATGGATACGTATGCTGGCTTCTGATTAGGATTGCATCCGTATTTTAATTCCATCTGATTCATTATATATCCTCTCGTTACTGAATTTTGTTATTTGAATTCTCAATTAATTCTTACAAGTTAATTTCAGTGCTAATATTATCGTGTGGATGTCTGCGAACAATTGGATCGACGACATCATTCACGAATTCCGTAACCTGAGATGGGCATCTGCCAACATACAGGGAAGGATTCAAACTTGCACGAATCTCTTCTTCTGTTAAATCAAAGGCTGGATCATTCGCAATCAGTTCAACCAGATTGTTGTTCAAACCATCTCTCTTCACGCGAAGCGTTGCTTCGTGTGAGTGAACACGAATCTTTTCGTGGAGTTCCTGACGATTGCCACCCTTCTTAACTGCTTCCATCATGATATTTTCTGTAGCGATAAAAGGAAGCTTCTCCATAACTCTAGCCTCGATAACCTTTGGATATACTACCATATCGCTGCTGATGTTGATGAACAAATTTAAAATTCCATCAACCGCTAAGAATGCTTCTGGAACAGAAATTCTCTTGTTTGCAGAATCATCCAATGTTCTTTCGAACCACTGTGTTGCAGCTGTTATTGCTGGATTCAGAGAATCAATCATGACATAGCGAGCCAGGGATGTAATTCTCTCTGAACGCATTGGATTTCTCTTATATGGCATCGCCGAGGAACCAATTTGATGTTCCTCAAAAGGTTCTTCCATTTCTCCGAAGGATTGAAGAATACGAAGGTCATTCGAGAATTTCGAAGCAGTCTGTGCAATGCCGGAAAGCGTTGAAAGAACGTTATAATCTACTTTTCTCGAGTAAGTCTGTCCAGATACCGGAACACATCCAGCGAAGCCGAAATCTTCTGCAATCAGCTGATCCAGTTTCTTCACCTTCTCCTCATCATTATCAAACAAATCCATAAAGCTTGCCTGAGTTCCTGTTGTACCTTTGGAACCGAGCATGCGAAGGTCATCCAGTCGTCTTTCCAGCTCAATGATATCCATGGAGAGCTCATACATCCAGAGGGTTGCTCTCTTACCAACTGTTGTGAGCTGTGCAGGCTGAAGATGTGTGTATCCAAGACAAGGAAGATCTTTGTACTCAATGGCAAATTTTGTCAGATTAAGTTCAACCTGAATCGCCTTCTCCAAAATCAGCTTCAGTGCATCACGCATCAGAAGAACGTCCGTATTATCACCTACATAGCAAGAGGTTGCACCGAGGTGGATAATTGGCTCTGCTTTTGGGCAATGTTTTCCGTATGCATATACGTGGCTCATAACATCGTGTCGAACTTCTTTCTCGCGAGCTTCCGCTACTTCGAAGTCAACGAAATCTTTATTTTCAATCATCTCGTCAATCTGTTCCTGCGAGATATTGAGTCCGAGTTCTTTCTCCGCTTTAGCAAGTGCAATCCACAGCTCGTGCCATGTCGTAAATTTCTTCTGCTCCGAGAAGATGTATTTCATCTCTTTGCTAGCGTAACGAGACGATAGCGGTGACTTGTATTCCATTTTATTGTCCATCTTAGTCTCCCATTCTCTTATTCAAAATACGAATGTCGCGTTCCTGCGTATCCATATCAATCATCATCGTGCATAGCGAAATCTTATTATCAGAATTTAAACTCGTCCAAATTTGGCGAGTGAGTTCATCCAAATCATCTGTGATCGAAACCTTCCATGGTTCTCCTTCGAATGTTGGCAATGGCGTTGCGTTACCTTCATAAGTGTGAATGAAGCGAGCTGTGCCAGAAACGGGTGCATACTCATAGAAATACCGCCCACATTCCTTGCCAATTCCGTCGATATTCTTCAGAATGCTAAGCTTCGAATCTCCGGATTTCATATCAACAATTCCGCTTATTCTCGGGGTAAAATGAGGTTCATCTGGTTCGAACTCACGAGTCCGCAGCGCTTCTTCGAAAGTCTTGCCATCCTTCAAATAGTCTTCAATTGTATCGGTTTGATCACCATTCGTTACAATCAGCTGCTTCTGATATATCTTAATCGGATAATAGATAATCAATGTTGGATCTTCTAATTTATTCGGATCGTATGGCGCAATTGCGATATTATCGTTTTCCTGGTAGAAATAGCGGTTACGACTGTTCTCGCTTCTTCCCATAATAAAGTATGCAACAGCAACCTTGCGACCGATAGTTCCGATCATTACGCCCCTGCCCCAATATTCATTGGAAGAGAGAAAGTCTAAATCGTGATTTGTGATTTTACTTTCCATTTTTCATCCTATCCATATAACTTTGTAAAATAATAATAGCGGCTTGCTTATCAACGACTTCTTTGCGTGCTTTGCGCTTCATGTTTGCATCCTTAAGGACACGCTCAGCGATTACCGTCGTAAAGCGTTCATCTTGCCATTCTACGCGAACCTTGGATAATCCGGTGCTACGCATTTTGTTTTCAAGCATGGTTCGAAAATCACGAACCTTCTCGGTTTGAATGCTATCGGAACCATCCAAATTCAACGGCAAGCCAATGACAACTGTATCGCAATCGTATTCACGAACGTAATCGATTACTTTTCCTGTATCCTTGCGAATTCCAACACGTTCAATTGTCGTTACGCCTTGCGCAATGATATCTAATTCATCGCTGACTGCGACACCAATTGTCTTATCACCTACATCGAGAGCTAATTTTCTCATTACTTTGTCTCGAGTCCAAGATAATTTCTCAGAATTTCTTCTAGAAGATCATCTCTATCTACTCTCAGAATAAGGTTTCTAGCATTGTTGTGACTGGTAATGTAAGATGGATCCCCAGAAGTAAGATATCCAACCATCTGATCGATTGCGTTATAGCCTCTCTCCTGAAGAGCATTATAGATGGTCTCCAAGATTTCTTTGTTCGTCATTTCAGCTTCGTTGATGCCTTCGAAAACTACTGTATCTTTGCTCATGACAATACCTCCTTACTGAACTGCTATGAGCTCTTCTGCTTTAGCAAAAGCGTCATCTATCTTAGTTGGATCTTTCGCACCGGCCTGTGCCATGTTTGCTTTGCCGCCACCGCCACCACCGGCAACTTTAGCAACTTCTTTAATAATTTTACCGGCATGATAACCTTTGGAAACAAGGTCTTCCGATAGAGATGTAATCAATACCACCTTGCCCTCGCTGATGGAAGCAAATACCATCAAAACGTTATCCGTTTGTTTTTTAATCGCATCCGAGATTTCTCTCAGCTGATCAACATCGGTATCTTCAAACTTATGGGTAATTACCTGAATCCCGTTCACAAGCTTTGCAGATGCAATAATATCGTCTAACGAGTTAGCAATTTGACCAGCTTTCAGCGCCTTAACTTCTTTCTCCAAATCATGATTATCCTGCAGGAGCTGTTCGGCTCTCTTTGGAAGGTCCTTCTCTAAGGTTTTCAGAATGGAAGTCGTCTGGTTAATCAGATTGATTTTATCATCCAAGTACTGAATAATCTGTGAACCCGTTACAGCTTCGATACGGCGGACGCCTGAAGCGACACCATATTCAGAAATAACTTTAAAGGAACCAATCTTTCCCGTGTTATCCAGATGAGTACCGCCGCAGAATTCTACGCTATAATCTCCCATGCTAACCACGCGAACGATATCACCATACTTTTCACCAAACAGAGCCATCGCACCGAGCTTCTTTGCTTCTTCAATTGGCATTTCCTGCATCTGAATTGGCAAGAACTCGTCAATCTTATGATTAACAATTTCCTCAATTTTCTCAATTTCTTCTGCAGTCATTGCTTCGAAGTGGTTAAAGTCAAAACGAAGATAATGCTCATCTACATAAGATCCGGCCTGCATGACATGGTCTCCAAGGACATCACGAAGTGCCTGCTGCAGAAGGTGCGTTGCACTGTGTCCACGAGAAATGCGATTTCTTTTAACCGTGTCAATCTGCAATGTCGCCGTAGACTCCACGGTGAACGCATCTAATTTACCGCTGTCTTTTTCGTCGATGACGTGGAGGAAAATTCCATTTTCTTTTACAACATCAACGACGTGTACGCATGTATTACCTACGCTGACACAACCCGTATCGTGAAGTTGTCCACCACTTGTTGCGTAGAATGGTGTTTCTTTAAAAATAAGGAACATGCGATCCCTATCATATTGTCCTTTGAAAAGTACTGTAGACTCTGCTGATGTTTCCTTATAACCAAGGAAATTGGTTGCTGGTAAATGAGAGTATGCGCCTGCATCCTTCCAGGCATCTTCCGAGGTATCCTTCTGACCAGCTCTTGCAGTATCTTTCTGAATCTGCATACTCTTCTGGAAACCATCATGGTCCGTTGTCTTTCCGTTCTCGGCAAGAATCTCTTCCGTCAGTTCAATTGGGAATCCATATGTATCATAAAGTTTAAATGCCAACTCACCGGCAAGAACAGTTTCTTTCTTGCTATCCATTTCTGCCATGTAATCATTCAGAATGCTCAAACCATTTGCTAAAGTCTTGGAGAATTGAGCTTCCTCGTTACGAATAATCTTCTTGATGTAATCCTGTTTTTCAACGAGTTCTGGATATGCACCGCCAGAAACTTCAATAACCTGATCAGCAAGTTCTGCCAAGAAGTCTTCCTGCTCAATTCCGATAATCATACCGTTACGCGCTGCGCGGCGAATTAAACGACGAAGTACATATCCACGGCCTTCGTTACTTGGGAGAATTCCATCAGAAATCATGAACACCATAGAACGAAGGTGGTCTGTAATGATTCGCAAGCTGATATCTACCTGTGGATCTCCGCTTTCATATTGAACCCCAGCTTTCTTTTCAACAGCTACCAGAATGTGGTGAACCGTATCAACGTCAAAGATGGAATCTACATTCTGCATGATACAAGCCATACGTTCCAATCCCATTCCAGTATCGATGTTACGGAACTTTAAATCGGAGTATGAACCATCTTCTTCTCTAGAAAATTGTGTAAATACATGGTTCCAGAATTCAATGTAACGATCGCAATCACAGCCTGGCTTGCAGTCGGGTTTACCACAGCCATACTTCTCACCACGGTCATAGAAAATTTCGGAGCATGGGCCACACGGACCTAGACCGATTTCCCAGAAGTTATCATCTTTGCCCAGACGTACAATATGTTCTTCTGGCATGCCCAACTTAATCCAAATGTCATGAGCTTCTTCATCATCTTCATAAATTGTTGCCCAAATACGATCTTTAGGCATCTTCAAGTGCTCGGTAATAAATTCCCAACCCCATGTCAAACTCTGTTCTTTGAAATAATCACCAAAACTGAAGTTGCCGAGCATTTCAAAAAATGTACCGTGTCTTGCTGTTTTTCCAACGTTATCAATATCACCGGTGCGAATGCACTTCTGACAAGTCGTCATGCGCTTTGATGGTGGTGTTTCAACGCCAGCGAAATAAGGCTTCAGTGGTGCCATTCCAGAGTTGATAATGAGCAAGCTATTATCATTCTGAGGAATCAGCGAAGCACTTTTTCCAGGATAGTGACCCTTGCTAACAAAAAAATCTCTAAATAGTTCTCGTATTTCATTTAGACCTAGTTTTTCCATTGAATGTCTCCCCATATCTGATTTCATTTTTTTATTATACATTATTCCAAGTTAAAAGTCATTCGTTTTGAGCTTAAATTCGAACGTTTTACAACAATTTTGTTAAGTTATAACTCGGTAAAAAAACAAAAGTGGCGATACAAAATCGCCACTTTTGTTAATCTTGTTTTCGCATCATGAATTCTGCAGATTTATTTCCCATTTAAAAGCTTTAGAGCCTAATCTACAAATTCGATACTTTCCAGTTGTCCACGAACATCAGCACGAATCGCTTTCAAGAATTCCTGACGAAGGGCTTGTTGTTCTTTTCGTTCATCTTCTGTTAATTCGCGTTCCTTTGACAACTTTGCTAATTCATTAATTCGATTTATTTTATCTTTGTTCATGTAATTATTTCTCCAATGAATCGCGCTGACGAACCAAGGACTCGTAACGTTCTTTCGCCGTTTCAGCAGCTGCGTTGAACAACTTCTCCGCTTTCTCAGGATTAGCCTGCTGCAAGGATCTGTAACGAACTTCGCCCATCAGGAAGTTCTGATATTTTAATGTTGGTTCTTTGCTATCAATAGTCAACGGATTAATTTTCTCGCTGATATTTGCTGGGTTGAAGCGGAACAGGTTCCAGTATCCAGATTCAACAGCCTTCTTCATTTCAGGCATTGCATTGTTCATACCTGCACGAATACCATGGTTGATACAAGGTGCATATGCGACAATGAGAGATGGACCATCATATGCTTCTGCCTCGCGAATTGCTTTAATTGCCTGATTTGGATTTGCACCCATTGCAATCTGAGCAACATATACGTAACCATAAGACATTGCCATCTGAGCAAGATTCTTCTTACCTACTAGCTTACCACCAGCTGCGAACTGGGCAACTGCACCAGTCGGGGTCGACTTGGATGCCTGTCCACCGGTGTTAGAATATACCTCAGTATCGAATACCAGAACGTTAATGTTTTCGCCCGATGCTAATGCATGGTCTAGACCGCCATATCCGATATCGTAAGCCCAGCCATCTCCTCCAAACATCCAAATTGAAGGTTTGAGAAGCATATCTGCGTTGTCCTGAACATAAAGTGCAGCTTCGGAAGAATCTCCTTCAATTGCTTTAAGAAGTTCTTCACCGCAGATGTCTGACTGAACGCCATCATCCATATTATCAATCCATGCCTGCGCTACAGCCTGATACTTCGAATCTTCTGCCAATTTCTTTACTTCATTTAGAAGTTCATTTCTTCTTGTTTTTACGGAAATTGCCATGCCAAGACCAAATTCAGCGTTGTCTTCAAACAACGAGTTTGACCAAGCCGGTCCTCTTCCCTTGCTATTAATGGTGTAAGGTGTGGAAGGCGCACTTCCGCCCCAGATAGAACTGCATCCAGTCGCATTTGCGAGAATCATGCGGTCACCATATAACTGAGTAACCAATTTTGCATATGGAGATTCGCCGCATCCCGGACAAGCACCGGAGAACTCCATCAAAGGCTTCTCGAAACCGATGTTCTTTACAGACTTCGGCTCGAGAGAAAGACGATCTTCATCAACGTTTTTAACGAGATAATCGAACGATTTCTGTGCTGCCTGAGACTCCTCCGATTCGAAAGGAATCATTTTAAGTGCACTTTCCTTTGCTGGGCAACATTCTACGCAAGAACCACATCCTGCACAGTCATAGGTGGAAATTGCCATCGTAAACTGGTATTCCTTATGTCCTTTCATTGGAATCGACGGTGCGCTGCAAGCCGCTTGTTCCCCTTCCGTAATTGCGAATGGACGAATCGCACCGTGCGGGCAAACAAATGCACACATGTTACATTCGTGACAGTTTTCCGGAATCCATTTTGGAACATCAATAGCAACACCACGCTTCTCAAAGGCAGCAGTACCAGCCGGAATCGTCCCGTCGTTTGTTTCTAAGAAATCAGATACCGGGATGTTATCGCCCTCCATTGCTACTGATGGACGCAGAATATCCTTAATATATCTCTTGAGATCCTCGCGATCCGTATCAATAACTTCTTCTTTCGGTTCATCTTTAGCAGTTCTCCAAGATTCGGGAACGTCTACCTTGTGAATGTTATTAATACCTTCATCTACCGCATTGCAATTCATTGCAACAATGTCTTCGCCTTTGCGACCATATGTCTTCTTGATGGCGTCCTTCATGTAATCTACGGCATCATCAATCGGGATGATATTCGCAAGCTTGAAGAATGCAGCCTGAAGAACCGTATTCGTTCGTCTTGCGCCTAATCCTAATTTTACTGCAATGGAAACTGCATCACAGGTATAGAACTGAAAGTTATTCTTTGCGATATAACGCTTTGCGTCTGCAGGCAGATTTTCGTCCAGCTCTTTCTCGTCCCAAGCACAGTTCAAGAGGAATGTTCCACCTGGGTTTACATCCTGCACAATCTTATATTTATGCATATATGATGCGTTATGACATGCGATAAAATCTGCATTGTTAACATAATAAGTAGAACGAATTGGCTCGTCTCCGAAACGAAGGTGAGAAATGGTTACACCACCAGATTTCTTAGAATCATACTGGAAATAAGCCTGTACATACTTGTCAGTATTATCTCCGATGATTTTAACGCTGTTCTTGTTTGCACCAACGGTACCATCGGCACCCAGTCCCCAGAATTTACATGCAACAGTAGTGTCAGAAGCAACAACTGGATTGCTAGTACGCGGGAGCGAGAGATTGGTCACATCGTCGTTAATGGAAATCGTAAATTCGGATTTATGAACTTCGCCAGCAATATTATCAAATACAGCAATAATATCTCCAGGCTGTGTATCCTTGGAACCCAATCCATATCTGCCATGTGTAATAGCGATATCTTCCCTTTTCTCTTCATGCAGAGCACTAACAACATCCAAATACAGAGGCTCGCCCTGAGATCCAGGCTCCTTCGTACGATCCATTACAGCAATTCGCTGAACAGTGGATGGAATAACCTCGGACAAATATTTTGCAGAGAACGGACGATACATGTGAACCTTAACAAGACCCACTTTGCGTCCCTGCTTATTCAAATAATCGACAACCTCTTCAATTGTCTCACAGACAGAACCCATTGCAATAACTACTTCTTCTGCATCGGGTGCACCGTAATAATTGTAAGGCTGATAGTTTGATCCAATTTCGGCATTCACTTGATCCATTACAGCTTTGATTGTTTCCACAGCATCGTTGTACGCTTGGTTTCTAGATTCACTGTGCTGGAAGAAAGTTTCTGGTTGCTCAGCCGATCCGACAAGGTGCGGATGGTTCGGGTTCTGTGCACGCTTCTTGAAAGCAGCCACAGCATCCTTGTCAAGCATTTGATCTAACGTTTCATAATCCCAAACTTCAATTTTCTGCTGTTCGTGACTCGTTCTAAATCCATCGAAGAAATGAAGAACAGGAAGGCTTGCTTTGATTGCTGCAAGATGAGCAACTGCAGCCAAATCCATAACTTCTTGTGGGCTATTAGAAGCCAACATCGCAAATCCGGTCTGTCTAGTTGCCATTACATCAGAGTGATCTCCGAAAATCGAAAGCGATTGTGTCGTGAGCGCTCTAGCAGCAACGTGGAAGACACCGGGAAGTCTTTCTCCTGCAATCTTGTACATATTCGGAATCATCAAAAGCAATCCCTGAGAAGCTGTATATGTGCTGGTCAAAGCTCCAGTTACCAAAGAACCGTGAACGGCGCCTGCAGCTCCACCTTCAGACTGCATTTCAAGAACCTTGACTTCTTGACCGAACAGATTCTTTCTTTCATCATTCGCCCAAGCATCAATGTTTTCAGCCATGACAGAAGACGGCGTAATAGGATAAATTGCAGCTACTTCAGAAAATGCATATGCAACATGTGCTGCCGCGGTGTTTCCGTCCATGGTTTTTAACTTTCTTTTGATTTTGGCCATCGTAAAACCCCTTTCAACTTAATAATTACTTTTTTGATGTTATCATAACATTTGGTCTTTTTCAATAAGTTTCAACCAGTTTTTAATCATTCTACACAAACTATTTCTAATAATATTGTTTAATAATACATAATAATGCAGCCCTCGTTAAATGCTCGTTTAATGAGGAAATCAATTATCGCTCTGTTTACCGAAACTTTTCTTTATATATTTGCTAAGTTTTGAAAATACCAAATTGTTTACATAGATATGAAATATATTCACTATTTGTTGGACATTTATCAAAATGAAGTGCAAGTCCAGATTCCTCCTTTGAAATCGATTTCTTCCATGCTGTTTGTAAGGAAGATCGAATAGAAGATTCTACACATGAAGTCGTTGTGTTATTTTCTCTTGCAATAACTGGATAAATATCTTTCGTAATTGCGAAGTCTCTGCGATTTAGCTCTTGTACAACACGAAGCGATTGCTGTAAATAAGCATAACCGTGTTGCATATTCGAGATGTTACATTCTTTTAAAAATGATTGCACAGAATCTCTGATAGAATTGTTGCGCTGAGCATTAAGCAAAGCATCATAAGTGATGACCATGGATTCAGAAGCGAGAAAATCTTCGAATTCTTCTCGCATATCTAGGGTAAATATGAGAGCCTTCATCTCAGAACTCTCGAGATAATTGAACAAATTCTCGATAAAATACGAGCCCATATGCGCAATTAAATCTAAGTCAAGAGGAACGTCTTCTTTGTCTTTTCGTACGTTAGTTTGCATGCTAAAACCTCCTTGAAATCAGTGATTGCTTAAATAAGGATTAGACCGTAATCAAATCCTTTAAGTTTTCAAAGGTTGCATCTCCAATACCCTTAACGTTCTTAATGTCTTCTATACTTCCAAAACGATTTCCATTTCGATACTCGATAATACGTTGAGCAATCGCATCGCCCACACCCGGAAGCGTTTTCAGTTCATCCTGAGACGCTTGATTAATATTTACTTTTCCAGTAGATGTAATTCCTGATGAAGAACCACCATTATCGCTTGTGGGTGCAGAAGTGCTAGCGGAGCCCTTTTCAGGAATTATAATTTTGGCGCCATCTTCCACAAATGCTGCTTGATTGATAGCATCTAAGTCTGCCTTCTCCGTGAGCCCACCTGCTTTATCGATTAGCTCGACTAGGCGCGTTTTCTTTTTTACCTTATAGACGCCAGGATCTTTCACCGCACCACTGATGTCGACGTAATATTCGCTCGTCTTCGTAGTTGATTCGGTAGATTGTGTCGTATCACCACTCGTCTTACTC
>CAVFWT010000016.1:0-14276 GCA_963626305.1 bacterium
CCCGATGCCAATCTTGCGTGATTACCGCGATGTCGTAGCTGTAATCATCCCGGAGCTTAGCGGTAGTTTCGATTTCGACCAGCAGAACCCATTCCATTGTTACGATATATATGAGCACAGTATTCATGCCGTATCGCACGTGCCACCGACGGTTGTTCTACGTCTCTCAGCACTGCTCCACGATGTCGGGAAGCCAAGTTGCTTCCTGCTAAAAGAAAATTGGGGGCACTTCTACGGCCACGAGCAAGCCTCTGCCGAAATGGCACAGACCATACTGAAGCGCCTTCGTTATGACCGAAAGACGATTCAACAAGTCACCGAACTCATTGACTGCCACGGATACGTTTTCAACCAGGCCGAGAAGTACGCAAGACGCAGGCTCAATCAGCTCGGCGAAGAACAGCTAAAGAACTTGATTGCACTGGAACGAGCGGATGTCATGTCGCAAGCAGAACACGTGCGTGAGGAACGAGTTACGAACATTGATGCATTTGGCGCACTGGTTGACCGCGTAATTGCAGAGGAAGGCGTGATGAAGCTTCGGGATATGAACTTGAAGGGTGCCGACTTGATTGAACTGGGGGTTCCGGAAGGTCCCGAAGTTGGAGAAATCCTTCGTTTTCTATTTAATCAAGTCTTGGATGGCACCTTTCCCAATGAGAAAGAAATTCTTCGCAAGAATGCCATGGAATATCTGATGCAAAAAGAGTATAGTAGTAAAAAAGCAACCGAGGAGGTAGGCATATGAGAATAGAGAATCAGGCGATTATATTTGCGCTTCTTTGCAAATATACCGTAGAGGCGAAAGGCGAAGCTGGTCGTGAAATCATCCAGAAAGGAATGATTCAGTACGGCAAGGAACGCGGTGCAAGAATGGCGGCAAGGGCGAAAGCCAACGGTGATCCAATCGAGCTCTGGACGAACCAGGCATATGGTGAGTGGAAGCCGGACTACGATGGACAGATGGAATTTGGTTTTAGCCAGACCGAGCCAACGTTCAAGACGTACATCTCGAAATGCGCTTGGTGCGATGCGTGGAAGAAGTACGATCTCCTGGAATACGGCAAGGAATATTGCGTCAACGTGGACAAGGCAGTGTATGAAGGGTTCTGTCCGGATTTTGTCTGTACGCCGAACTATCCGACTATGAGCTGGGGCGGTGCGAAGTGCGAATTCGACTGGGGACAGCCGCTGACGGAATCAGATCAGGAGAAGATGAACGCCAAGAAACAGGAACTGGGCACATCGGCGATGCGCGATTTCGATTACCATACGGCACATATGTACTACACGATTACGCGTACGTTGAAGGAAGCCTGTCCAGTGGAAGCGAAAGATATTATCCAGAAGGCGACGGCGGATTATATTAAGCTGTTTGGACAAGATGAGTACGACCGCATTCTGGATTTTGCAGACGAAGTTTTCTAATATTGAGGCGATATTATTGAGACGAAATAGAATCGCGCTGTAATATGCTGTAAATGTCGAAATTGCTTGAGTACGTTCGAATCGAACGGAGCAGAGCAATCCGACCGAAGAAAATAACGATATATCGAAGAGTATTAGCATTATAAGAAGGGAGACTAGAGATGAAATTTGGTGTAATTGGATTTGGAAACATGGGAAGCGCCATCGTAAAGGGTGCAGTTGCAAGTGGGGTCCTGACGAAGGACGATGTGCTTGTCTACGATATTAAAGAGAGTGCACGCAAGGCAGCAGAAGATTTCGGTCTTACTGTAGTGGAAGATAACGAAGCACTGACCAAGGGCAGCGACGTGGTACTGCTCGCCGTAAAGCCACAGCAGATGGAGGACGCAATGGGTCAGACCAAGAAAGGTCTGGATGGCAAAGCGATTTTCTCTATCCTTCCGGGCGTTACCGTGGAACGTCTCCACGCTGCTGCATCGGCAAAGAAATTCCGTGTTCTGAGATTGCTGCCGAACACACCGGCACTCGTATTCGAAGGGGCATTTGCTTGCAGTAGCGAGAACGACCTGACGGATGAAGAGAAGGAATTCGCAACGAAGCTGTTCGAGTCCATCGGTGTCATCACTTGGGTGAAGACAAGCGACCTCGATGCCGCTTGCGGTCTGTCTGGTGGTGGTCCGGCTTATGTGGCAATGTTCGTTGAAGCACTCGCAGATGGTGGCGTGAAGGAAGGATTGACCCGTGACGTCGCATATCAGCTCGCCATCCAGACGGTGCTTGGCTCCGCAAAACTCCTCAAGGATACGGGAATGCATCCGGGTCAGCTCAAGGATATGGTAACTTCTCCAGCTGGCACGACTATCGAAGGCTGCCAGGCTCTAGAGGAAGGTGGATTCCGTGCCGCAGTGAGCAAGTGCGTATCCGTTGCAAGCAAGAGATCCAGAGAACTCTAGGTTCGCACGAGTATCAAGTACATTTAAGGTAAATCGCATAGAATAAAGTGTTAACATCGAAGGAGAAAACTGACGTGAAATTATTCAAGCGAATTCGAGAATCCTGGAATGCATATATCCAGCGCCTGGGTGAGTCCAATTCGAAGCAGTACGGCGGTCAGCAGATGTCGTGCTGCAGCGTGAACAAGAAGCTGAACGATTCGAAGAAGAACTAGCCCAACTGCCAACATTCTCGAAAATGATGGGAGTCTATGTTTAAGAATACGAAGGGTAAAAAGAAAAAACGTAAGAAGAAGTCGTCCGAGCCAGTCGTACAGCTTTCTGATGAAGAACTGCGCGCACTTGAAGCCGGCGATGATGAAGTGCTAAGACGTTATGCGGAGCGACGCATCCGAGCAAGGCGCAAGGCACAGCGGAAGCGTAAGCAACAGCGAATTCAGCACTTGGCATTGCTTGTAATTATTCTGTGCCTTGGCGGAATGAACTTCGTCTTTGGTGCACGCTATGTGAACAATCTGCTCAAGGTGGGCGGTAAAGTCTTGGATGGCGATGCTGCAATCGTCTTGACGGCGCGAGAACAACTTGGGAACTACGGCGGAAAGAAATTCTGGAAATGGTACGGATTCGATTACCGAGTCGATTGGTGTGCATGCTTCGTATCGTGGTGCGCGGATCAGAATGGATTAATCGAAGACGGCAAAGTGCCGAAGTCCTGCTACGTTCCGGAACAGGTTGCTTGGTTCAGCAATCGAGGGCGCTTCAAGAAACCGAGCAAATATACGCCGAAAGCAGGAGATATTATTTTCTTCGACTGGGAGCACGACGGGTCTGTAGATCACGTTGGCATTGTTGCGTCGGTATTCCGGGGGAAGGTCTATACAATAGAAGGAAACTCGGGTTATACCGGGAAAGACGAAAGCAAGTGGAAAGGCGATTGTAGGCGTAACAGGTACGATATCAATAGTAAGGATATTTTCGGTTATGGTTTGATTGAAACCAGTTCGAAAAGTTCAAAGAGCAGTAAGTAGCTGCAAGAGAGCGTAGGTGTGTGTGATGAACTTTAAGCAGATAAGAGGCTTTCTGGAACTCTCGAAAACATTGAATTTTTCGCGTACGGCGAAGACGCTGTACATGTCCCAACCTGCTTTTAGCCGGATGATTGAAAGTCTGGAGAAAGAGCTTGGAACGAAATTGATCCAGCGTGACAAAGTAAATCCGAAGCTGACAACCGCTGGGCAGAAGCTCCTTCCGCGGTTCGAGCGACTGCTGGATGAGTACACAGATTTGTTGGAGGAAACGAAGCGCTTCAGTGAGAACAAGAGTACACTGACGATTGGTTTGCTTGAAGATGGAATCCGTGCAAGCCGCACGGGTCAGCTGATTCGAAACTTCCTGAAGGAAAATCCGTCCATCAATGTGGACTTCGTCAACACGAGTGAGTCGGAGGCGTTCGATCAGATTGTAGCGGGCAAAATGGACTGCGCGATTCTCGTGCACTTCCCGGAAATCTACAAAGAGAAACTCATAGGCACCGTAATTTCATGGGATCGCGACTGTGTCTTCATGAACCGAAACAATCCGCTGGCGTCGAAGGAAATTGTTTCCGTACGCGATTTGAAAACCGAAGGATTCATCGTCGTGGGTGAAGCACAATCGAGATTTGGTTTTAACCGAACAATGAGTCTGTGCTTACAGCACGGATTTTCGCCGCACATTGCGAAGACGACTTCGTCGGTGAACACGGCGCTGCTGGAAGTAGACATGAATTATGGCGTAATGATTCTACATAGTTCCATGAAGGAAGTGGCAGGATCGGAGACCGTGGCAATTCCGTTGGAAGATGAACCGTATTTACCGATTCGATGCATTCAGCGGAAAGATAATGCAAATCCTGCAATGACAACTTTCTGTGAATTCATCGCGGCAGCGGTCAACCAGAACGAACCGGATGAAGTTATTACGAAGCTTACAATTGAAAACGAATCGGCAATGACGATGTAATGCTTTTTGTGCATAACCTCGTCCCGATAAAAGCATTTCTCATAAAGTTTTAAAGAGGATATGATAGTGATATCAGAAATATCCTCTTTTTTAGTGTGTAATTCTAAAACAATACAGACTGACATAACCGGGCGAACAAGTAGAAAGCCGGCACACGGTAAGAGTATAAATGAATTTTGAAATTGAATTTGGGAGGAAACATGAGCAGAAGAACCGAAATGCTAATGAAAAACATGGAATACATCGGCTACAATGATCTGAACAAGAAGCCGGGATTCCAGATGGGAATGCATCGCACAGAAGATGGACGTTACTTCATCTATGCAGCATGCTTCCGCGACAACGGATTTAATATCATCGAAGTAACTGATCCAAAGAACCCAGTATCCAAGTGGGTAGAGGGCGACTGGATTGGTGAAGTGCACGACGGTCAGTCCCTGGCAAAGATCCAGGTTGCTGGCGGTAAGCTGATTGCTTGCTACGGTGGAACCATGCGTGTACTGCACGGAACTCACGAGCAGCCATATTGGGGCGGATTCAAGATCTACGACATCACGGAAGATCCATGGAATCCGAAGTTCCTGGGACAGTTCGAGTGTGAAGACGGCCCTGGCGTACACAGAAGTTACTATGATGGCGGAAGATACGCATACATCATGGGAAGCAAGAGAAATTACATGGGATACATCCTGCGCATCATCGACTTGGAAGATCCAACCAACCCAGTTGAAGTTGGAAGCTGGTGGGCAGATGGTCAGTACCTTGGCAACAAGAAAGCATCGGATATTCCAGAAATCGGAACCGAGCCTTTCATGAAGCTGCCAAATGGCCACGCAATCACAGAGAGGAATGATGTCGTATATGCTGCATTCCCGAATGTAGGATTCTGCATGATTGACGTTAAGGATAAGACTCGTCCAAGACTGCTGGGCAATGTTCCGCTGAACCCTCCGTTCTCCAACGGTCAGTCCGGTGCAGCTTGCCACACTGCAATGCCACTCGGCGACAGACCTTTCGCAGTTGTAACAACAGAAGGCGAACGTCCTTGGTACTTCGATCCAAATAGAGAAGAAGGAATGTTCCACAAGATTACAACTCAGCCGATGAACATCATCGGAATGGTTGAAACTTGCGACAAGGAGAATCCGGCACTGATTTCCGTATTCCCTTATCCGGAAGTTCCAGAAGAATACAAGAAGTGCCACGGTGAGAACTTCAACATCATCGATGGTCAGAGAGTTGTATTCGGACCACACAACATGTATGACGCAGCTCCACAGGATTGCCTGGAGCAGAGAGATGACAGAGTATATAACTGCCACTTCCAGGCTGGTCTGAGAGTATATGATGTATCCGATCCATTCGTTCCGAAGGAAATCGCATACTTCATGCCACCAGATCCAGAAGGCACATGGTTCGACATTGAAGACGGAACCCTGTTCCCTGGACCACACATCGGAATTGCAGAGGACGTACTGGTAGACGACCGTGGCTACATCTACGTAGACACTTATCAGGATGGACTCTATATCGTAAGATGTACCGTATAATTGAGTTTCACCGAGAAAATATGAATGTTTGAATGTAGACCGGTGGGGCGAAGCTCTATCGGTCTACGTTTTTTTACAAGAATTGTTAAAGGATAAGTTGTAATTCGTTCCACATGATTCGGAGGAGGCGAAGCCGAATCGTGCGAGGGAATTAAATAAATTTCACTAGAGGTTATTTGAAAGGATAAGCACAATGTTAGGTATTATAGGTATTATCGTTGGTATCGCCGTACTGATTTACGGTGCATATCGCGGAGTAACGACCATCGTCCTTGCTCCGATTTCTGGATTAATCATCGCCGCATTCAATGGCATGAACCTGCTCACCACTTTCACCGACACCATGCTTCCAGCAGTTAACAACTACGTTACGGCAATGCTGGGACCGGTACTGTGCGGATGTATCATCGCAGCACTGTACAACACAAGTGGCGCAGCACTTTCTATCGCTAACGCACTGTATGACCTGTTCACAATCGGTGCTCGTAAGAAAGCAGCTGCAGGTGAAGAAGTCGTAATGAACCCAATCCTTGCGATTCTTACAGTATATGTAATCGGAACCATTCTTTCCTACAGCGGAATGAACCCAGTTGTTCTGATGTTCATCCTGTTCCCAATCGCAATGGATCTGTTCGAGAAATCTCGCATTCCGAGAGAGATGGGCCCTGGTGTTGTACTGGGTGCACTGGCAACCGCAGCATGCAGTATGCCGGGAACCACTTCGGACCAGAACGTTATCGCTGTACAGATGCTGAAGACATCGCCAATGGCTGCAGCAATCCCTGGATTCTTGGGTGGTGCATTCATTCTGATTCTGAACATCGGTATCATGAACGTTATTTCCAAGAAGGAAATCGCAAAGGGTCACGTATATGAACCACCAAAAGCAATGGAAGGACGTCCAACAGATATGAAGACTCCGCACTGGTTCATTTCCTTGATTCCAATTGCTTCCACTCTGATTACATTCAATGCATTCGGTTGGAACATTCTGGTTGCAATGGTTCTGAACATCTGCCTCGCACTGGTTCTGTTCTTCCCTTACTATGGCAAGATCGCAGGTCTCAAGAAGCTGCTCGAACCAGTAGGAAGCCAGGCTACTATGCTGGTACTTCAGGTAGGACTTCTGGGCGCAATCGGCGGCGTTGTTGCTGCTTCCCCAGCGTTCCCAACCCTGACCAAGGCACTCGTTAACATGAACTGCCCAGCAATGTTCAAGGTAGTAATCGCTGTTGCTCTGATTACTGGAGCTTCCGGTTCTGGTCCTGCAGGACTGTCCGCATCCCTGCCTTACTTCAGTGAGACATTCACAAGCATGGGAGTTAGCCTGAGTGCTCTGCACAGAGTTTCGGTATTCGCATCCCAGACATTGGATACGCTGCCGACCAACCCTGGATACATCATCGCAACCGGTATCGCCGAAGTTGACATTAAGGATTCGTATCGTTATGTATTCATTACAACCGTACTGAACACAACGATTACAGCACTGTTCGTAGCACTGATCCTGACCATCGCACCGGGACTTGCGTAAGGGTTAAAAACAGATTTTATTCCGGATTCGCCTGCCGGGAAAATGAAGAAATAAAAAAATTAAGAGAGCGATGTAGCTTAACTACATCGCTCTCTTTTTATGAATACACTTATTTTATATATCCAGAGAAAATGCTTCCGTTAAAAGTTGAATAAAATTCTGTATTGTTTTTAGCGGAAAAGATGGTTATTACAAAGAGTATTCACTAGCAAATCTGGAGTCCAAATAGCAGAAACGTAAAATGCTTAACGAAAAAAGAGCGTACTTCCGTACATTTGCGTGGAAAGGCGCTCTCTTTTTGTGCAAAAATGCGAAAGATGTTAAAAAGAAATCCTTGACACATCTGTGATTTTTGTATGAAAACACGTACAATTTCGGGCTTTTAATACGCGTATTTTTAAAAACTCTAAACAATTCCGCGAAAGGTCAACCAATTTTTAATACGTTAATTTATTGATAACGCTTGTAAAATCACGCAATTGTGGTATTCTAATTTTAGAAATGTTGAATTTGGAGGGTGATATGTGTGCAGAGGTCAAGAGGTCTTGCGTAGACTGTGGAATATATAACTGTCAGACGCGCGATAAGAAGTATCCGGACTTCTGTCTGACAACCGAACTCACGGAGAAAGAAATCGAGGAATTGCATCAGTTGTATGAAATTCCGGAGAATCAGAAGGTCTCGCAAGTATCTGCGCAGATTGAATCGGATTTCTATCTGCGTTACACCAGAGTGGAAGAAATCATCGCTTTTGCGAAGCGGATGGGCTTCCATCGAATTGGCATTGCCACATGTGTTGGTTTGATTGAGGAGAGTCGCACCTTCGCACAGATCCTTCGAAAGAACGGTTTTGAAGCATATGGTGCGGTCTGTAAGGTCGGATCGTTCAACAAGGTTGATGTTGGGGTTCCCGAGAAAGACACCCAGATTACTGGCCCGGTAATGTGTAATCCAATTCTCCAAGCGAAGATTCTCAACCGCGAGAAGACGGATTTCAATGTTGTTGTCGGCCTTTGTGTGGGCCACGATAGCTTATTCTATAAATATTCAAATGCGCTCTGTACGACGCTGGTGACGAAAGACCGCGTCCTGGGACACAACCCAGTGGCAGCACTCTATCAGAGCAAGGCGTATTACAGCAAGCTGCAGAACAAAGAAATCGCCGCGTATCCGGAAGACGAAGAATAATCGAAAGAGAAAGGCTGCTCGAGAAATTCCGAACAGAAATAAATTGCTTTTACAGGAGGAGAAATGCTGACAGGTAAGGAGAGAAGTTATCTTAAGAAGCTGGCACAGACGATTCAGCCGGCAGCGATTATTGGCCGTGCAGGCGTGACGGATACGGTCAAGGAGAGCATCGACCAGTATCTGACCGCGAACGAATTGCTCAAAGTGGCGATTCAGGAGGGTGCAGAACTCGATGCAAAGGAAACCGCCAATCAAGTTGCGGATGAGCTAAAAGCAGATTTCGTGCAGGCGATTGGTCGCCGATTTGTCCTATACAGAAGGGCGAAGGATCCGGCAAAGCGCAAGATCACGGAACGCATGAAGGCGGAAGCGTAAAGAAGATTGTAACTGTGGCCCGATGGCAGGCTGCGATTCAATAAATAATGTAATGTAGAAGGGAGTTAATTATGCACAAGGTTGTACTCAAGAAGCAACTCAGCCATGATATGTTCTGGATTGAGTTCGAAGCACCGTTCGTTGCAAAGAAAGCAAAGCCGGGTCAGTTCATCATTTTCCGTGTGGACGAATACGGCGAAAGAGTTCCAATCACAATGGCAGGAACTAATAAGGAGACAGGCACTGTAACTCTGATTTTCCAGGCAGTCGGTAGAAGCACCACACTTCTATCTTCCCTGAACGAGGGAGATTACATCTCCGATGTTGTAGGACCTCTTGGAAAGCCAACCCACATGGAAGGCCTGAAGAAGGTATGTGTAGTTGGTGGAGGTACTGGTAACGCGCTTGCTTACCCGGTTGCAAAAGGTCTGGCAGATGCTGGCGTTGAAGTCGACATGGTTTCCGGTTTCAAGACCAAGGATCTGATTGTTCTGAAGGAAGAGTTCGAGGCTGTTGTGGATAATTATTATCTGCTGACCGATGATGGCAGTGCTGGCGAGAAGGGATTCACCACCACTAAGCTGGAACAGCTGATCAAAGATGGAAACAATTACGATGAAGTAATCACCGTAGGACCTCCAATCATGATGAAGTTCGTCAATGAAGTTACGAAGCCATATGGTATCAAGACCATTGCTTCCCTGACCGCATTGATGATTGACGGAACCGGAATGTGCGGCGGATGTCGTGTATCCATTGATGGTGAGACCAAGTATGTCTGCGTAGACGGACCAGAGTTCGATGCAGCAGCTGTAGACTGGGATGTCCTGATTGCACGTAATGCATATTATCATCCGGAAGAACAGGAACAGCGTGATCACGTATGCAGACTGACAGGAGGTGTAAGACATTATGAATAAGCAGATGACAAAGACTCCAATGCCATCCCAGGACCCAAATGTAAGAAACAAGAACTTCAAAGAAGTTGCGCTGGGATATACGGAAGAAATGGCAATCAACGAAGCTCAGAGATGTCTGAACTGTAAGAATAAGCCATGCGTAAGTGGATGCCCGGTTAATGTAAGAATTCCGGAATTCATCGCAAAGGTTGCAGAAGGTGATTTCGCAGGTGCTTATGAAGTAATCACATCTACCAACTCTTTGCCAGCTATTTGCGGTCGCGTATGTCCGCAGGAAAGCCAGTGCGAGGGTAAGTGCGTTCGCGGAATCAAGGGCGAGCCAGTTGGCGTTGGTAGACTGGAACGTTTCGTTGCAGATTGGCACAGAGAACACATCGGCAACGATAAGGTAGAGAAGATTCCATCCAATGGCAAGAAGGCTGCAATTGTTGGGGCCGGCCCTGCTGGACTGACTGCTGCCGGAGACCTGGTAAATAAGGGATATGAAGTAACTGTATTCGAGAGTCTTCACAAGGAAGGCGGCGTACTGGTGTATGGTATTCCGGAATTCCGTCTGCCGAAGGATATCGTTGCTTATGAAATCGACACACTGCGCAAGAAAGGTGTAACTTTCTATCACAACGTTGTTGTTGGTAGATCCCTGGATGTACAGGATCTGTTCGACGAAGGTTATGACACTGTTTTCGTGGGAACCGGTGCTGGACTGCCGAAGTTCATGAACATTGAAGGCGAAAACCTGGTAGGTGTATATTCTGCAAACGAATATCTGACCAGAATCAACCTGATGAAGGGTTATCTGGACGAATACGATACACCAATCAAGAAGCATAAGCAGGTTGCAGTAGTCGGCGGCGGTAACGTTGCAATGGATGCTGCAAGATGCGCAAAGAGAATGGGGGCAGACGTTCACGTAATCTATCGCCGTGGTAGAGAAGAAATGCCAGCTCGTGCAGAGGAAATCGAGCATGCAGAGGAAGAGGGCATTCAGTTCCACCTCCTCAACAACCCAATCCGCATTCTGGGAGACGAGAACAACTACGTATCCAAGATTGAATGCATCAAGATGGAACTGGGTGAGCCAGATGCTTCCGGTCGTCGCAGACCAGTTGCAGTTGAGGGTTCGGAATTCACCATCGATGTTGATGGCGTAATCATGGCTCTGGGTACTAGCCTGAACAAGCTGATTGTAGATACTACTGAAAACCTGGATGCAAACGAGCGCGGCGGTATTAAGATTGACGAAGAGACCGGTGCTTGCACACGCGAAGGCGTATTCGCTGGTGGCGATGCCGTTACAGGTGCAGCTACCGTAATCCGTGCAATGGGTGCCGGCAAGCTGGCAGCTGCTCACATGGATGAGTACATGCAGAAATAGTTTTGCACATTCGTGTAAAAATAATATTGCTTTTGCAACAGAACATCGTAGGAAGTGTTTGATGATATATGCTTTAAGCAAAAGTGATGATGAATTAATGAATAGCCTTGACCGAATGGTCAAGGCTATTTTTATTGTTATCCTGAACTTGTGAGTTTCAACTCAACTAGCTCAAGCGGAATGGATTGAAAATGGGAAAATTGTGGTATAATATGGATATAGAAACAATTCACAAAAGGAGAAGGAAGTATGCCACAAATTTTGCCGATTAAAGAATTGAAAAATACATCGAAAATTTCTGAGATGTGTCATGAGTCTTCTGAGCCGATTTATATCACGAAGAATGGCTATGGAGACATGGTTATAATGAGCATGGAGAAATACGAGGCAGTTATTCAAATGCTAAGTGCATATCGGAATAGCATGAGTAATGGAATGAACAAGAACGATGAGAAAATAGATTGTAAGAATCTGACGGATGTAGCTTTGCTTACGGAGAAAGAGCTAGATGCGGAATTAGCGAAAGGGTATACCGATATGATAGAAGGGAGAACAAGAACTGCGAGTCAGGTGCTAGCAGATATTCATGAGGAGTATAACATATGAGTTATATTATCCTTGTTTCAAATCAAGCAGAGAGGGATTTGTGTACCGGTAGATAATTATATAATCTTCTATATCCCAGACAAAACAGCGAAGACTGTAACAATAATTCGTGTGATGCATTCAAGTAGGAATATAGAAGAAGTTCTTCTAAAATAAAAGCCAGTAGATTCCACAGTTGGCTATTTTCGTACGAGAATTAATGGAAAGCGCCCTCTCAAATAAAACATGGAGAAAAGACTACAGATTTGTTATCATTAAATATATGCGTTTTTTGAAATCAAGCATAACGAGGTTTTATTATGAAGAAATTAACTGGTAAAAAAATATTCGGTCTGGCATTGAGTGCCGGTGCAGCAATCGGATACAGAGTACTTTGCGAAAAATTCTTTGATACTACCATTGTGGGAAATGCAAAGTGGAATTACGGTGGTAAGAGCAAGAAAGAAGGTCAGGGTGCAGCACCTGTACCAATCGCACGTTACGGTGAAGTTCCAAAGCAGATGAAGGAATGGCTCAAGGCACAAGAGCACACCGAAATGGAAATTCACTCTTCCATCGATAACACAAAACTGTCGGCTTATTATTTTCCGCGTGAAAATGCAAAGCGCATCATAATTTGCGTGCACGGTTATCGCGGCAGAGCTATTGGCGATATGGCGGGAATTAACAAATGGTTCTTGGAGAACGATAGCGAACTTCTCCTCATCGAACAGCGCTGCTGCGGAAACAGTGGCGGAGAGTATATTACTTTTGGCGCAAGAGAGAAATACGATGTGCTGGACTGGGTGGATTTCTTGGAAGAACATAATCGAAAGTCGCTGCCGATTTATCTCTATGGGGTGTCGATGGGATCAACGACAGTATCGTGCGCGGCAGGACTCACGCTTCCACCGAATGTAAAAGGCTTGATTGCTGACTGCGGATATACATCGATGTGGGATATTAACGCGATTTGCTTGAAGAAATGGTACAACCTTCCAGCGTTCCCGCTGATGTATTCCTTTGAACATCGCTGCGAGACAAGAGCTCACTTCCGAATGGCAGAAGCAGATGCGGAGAAAGCATTGATGAATTGCCGAATCCCGGCATTGTTCATCCATGGAACAGAGGATTCCTTCGTTCCGCCATCACACGGAATCCGGAATTACAAGGCATGCGCATCTTCGAACAAAGATATTTTGTGGGTAGAAGGCGCAGGCCATGCAGTATCGTTCTACGAGAATCCAGCAAGTTACACGGCAGCGATTGCAAAGTTGTTCGATTCTTGCGAGAAATAACTTCGCAAGTAAAAGCAGCAAACGCAACAAATAGAATGTTAAAGATCATCGGAAGGGAATTGTAATGAGCATCCAGATTCGACCGGCAAAGTCGGAAGATATGGCAGCGTGTGCTGCTCTCTATAAAGAAATCTATAATACTACCTATCAGGGGGTCGTGGACTCCAGGCTGGTCACATCGATTAATCAGGAAGATACGGTGCAGCGAATGCGGGGCAACTGGTTGCAGCCGGGTGCAGAATTCGTCATTGCGGAGGAAATAGACGAAGCAGGCAATGCGACGTTTCTTGGATTCTCCAGCGGAAGACCGTCACCGGATGTCCTCGGGGCATTTTGGCTAGAGATGCTATTTCTGTGTGAGACGGCTCGTGGCAAAAGACTTGGCCGCAAGCTGATTAACCACATGGGGAATGTGGCTCGGAGCCAAGGCTACAATCAAATGGTGATTGATGTCTTCGCGGGAAATGACAACGCAGAAGCGATGTATCGACATCTCGGAGCGGAGCTAATTAACGACAATTATACGGAAGAAATCAACTTATTCCCAGTAAGAGCGAAACTGCTCCTGTGGAAAGATTTGGAGTGCTTCGCGTAAAGCGACAACTATCGATGATATAAATTCCAAATGTTTGCAATAATTTAAATTAAATATTTCAATATAAAAGTTTCCTCTCGATCTTGATTCTTGCCTCAAACAAGGTGTTTCCGTTAGTAGGACGTTAGTACCAGTTTGTTATAATGGTCAAACGTTATATCTAACGAAATTGAGAAAGGGAGGAATGTTCAATGGAAAAGATTAAAAATGCGTTTTTGCCTATTTTTTCGGCATCATTCTTGGCAATCTCTTCATTTGTTCTTATAAAAACAGGTTATATTTTGGATAGTCAACCGAGTGTGCATCTTTCGAATTGGAATACATGTCTGTTTTGGACGACGCTCGTGGTTAGCGTGATCCTTTTCGTAGTATCAATTATTCACACAACGTTAATTGTTAGCGGTAGCAAGGGGATCGCCAAGAGATATTTAATCACAATTGCCGTTTGCATTTTCGTGCTAACATGTATTGATG